>JBBRQX010000130.1:0-7212 GCA_038225745.1 Pseudanabaenales cyanobacterium
AAGTCTTCTAATTTTGCGCGATCATTCAAAAAGTTATTGGCAATTATCTCAACGTTTTCAATAGAGCTAAAATCATCGGGAGTATTGCAATTAAATAGCATTGATGAAGGCGCGATCGCTATTTCAATTACTTCCCGATCGCTTAACCATTTTTGAAACGATCGCCCTCCGCCTTCAATAAATTCCTTGAGAGAATCTTGACATTGCCAACGATAGAAACCGCATAGAGGTTCCCATTGTTTTTGCGAGTTCTCATCTACATAACGTGGTAAATAGGCGATCGCACTTTCAGGTAAATCTGTTAACTGATTAGCCCAAATTTGCAAAATATCAGCTTGAAGATTTGGTAAATCACAAGCAAGTAATAAGATCCAATCAGCAGGACTAGCGATCGCCTGAATTCCTTGCCAAAAACCAACTAAAGCTCCATCAAATTGTTGATCTAATACGACCGAAAATTGCAGTGAATTTTGGGCGATCGCATTTTGATATTGCTCCTGACTCCTTGCTACTACATAAACTGAATCAGCGACTTGTAGAGCGGTTCGACAAGTTTTTGATAATAGAGTTTCACCGTTAATTTCTAATAAAGCCTTATCGCTTCCCATTCTTGAGCTTTTGCCACCCGACAGCACGATCGCAATAATTTTCATGAGGTTAAATGAATTTAAGAATCTCTTGGGCAGTAATCGCCGAACGTTCCAGATGCGGAACATGACCGCTATTTTCAATCCAGACCAGTTTGTTATTGGGAATAATTGATTGGAACTTAGCTGCATCTTTTGTGCCGAGGATGCGATCGCGATCGCCCCAGAGAATGAGAGTATCTTGTTTGAGATATGCCAATTGTTTCGCGAAAGAACCATAGCCGCCGCTTTTGGTAAATGAGATTAGGGATTCACTCCATCGGGGCATGGCTAAATGTAGCGATGCACAAACCTCTGCGTCGGGTGTAACAAAACTAGGATCAGCGTAAGCCTTGAGGCTGACTTCACGGCGAACTTTGGGACTGCGTAAAAAATCTGTCGCCATCCGATCTAAAGGTGGAATCAAAAACTTACCCGCCGCCGTTCCTCTTCGCATTCCTGCACTGCCGATCAGGATCAACTTTTTTACCACATCGGGATAAGTGAGCGCAAAGTCGATCGCGGCTGCACCGCCCATTGATGCACCGACTAAAATTATTGGCTTGGCGATCGCGGTTTTCCAAAAGTAGTAAAGATGTTCTTTAATCAATTCGGGGCTAACTTGAAGATTGGGAAAACGTTCTGTTAAACCGAAGCCAAATAAATCCATCGCAAAAGTTTGATACGAAGCGGCAAGTTTTGGCAGCAGTCGGCGAAACTCAAAGAGAGAGCTATCGAAACCATGCAATAGCAAAATCGGTAGATCTTGTTCGTCTTTATCTAGACCATCGCTGACATAGCTGGTCAAAATAAGTTCACTGGTGAAGCTTGTCGAGACTAGACAAAATTGAATCTGGTCAGCAAGAGCGATCGAGGTTGCTTCGGTTAGTTGCGATCGCAGTTTGATAACTTCAGGCGGTAAATTTGACATTAATTTTCTAATTGGGAAGTTTCATCATTTGGAGGTACTACATCCACTTTTAAGCTCACTTGCGTTGACTGATGTAAACCCATTTTCACAAGAGTCGCCCCCGTAATCGTGGCATAAAAAGGCGTAAAACCGAGAAAGAATAATAGGATTCCATACAGGCTACCCTGACCGCGAAAAATGGCGATAATAGCGATCGCTATGAATATGACTAAGACAACGTTTAATAAAATCCATAAAAGCGATCGCCACTTGCGTAATTGTCCCTTTAGCGATCGCACTTTCAGAAATTTAGAATTAGAAGATTTAGGTTGCTGACCATTCCATAGAACTAGCCATTGCAAAACCCCTAATAAGATTCCTGCCAAAACTAGCCATAGAGAATTAACCGCTAATAGCGGAGCGCGATCGATGATATTACTCTCCACAAAATAGCCATCGGCATTAATTCCAAACCCATATTGGGGCGTGTAGGCTAGACTTGTGGCGGCAAAACCAATCCAAGTCCAACCAAAAGCGCTCGCTAAAATCCACCATGCAGGAGCTTTAAGAAATCGCCGTAAGACAACATATTGCATCAAGCCCACAAATGTACCCACGAATAGCGCTCCGCTAACAAGACCAGTTGACACAGCGCAGTCGAGACTGCCAAAACCTGTATCACAGATGCGGAGACTGATCAGGCGATCGCTTAAATAATTCACTCCCGCCAGACAAGCGGCAATCCCAAATATGTTACCGATCGCCGCACCAACTAACGTCGCAAGTACCCATCGCCACCATAGACCTACAGCCGATAAAGCGCGTTGTTTTGACATTTCTTTTGCATAGATTCCTAAATTAGCTCTTCTGTAACAATTCTACGCAAAATATCAGCAACTGTAGCCGCCATTCTCGCATCAATCTCCAATGATTCGCGGACAGGATCACGAAAATTAAGGACAGCGCGTAAGGTCATATTCACCGATCGCAGTTTAGGTAAGGGCAGATCGTGAGACTTGGCAAGGCGATCGACAAACTGAATACAGGCTGTATAGGTAAGCTCAGTTTGTTTGCGTTGATCGCTATAGCCAAATCCCATTTTGGAGATCACCACAGGATTGCCAATAAAATATTGCAGTCCTAAAGCGGCGATCGCAGCATCTACATATCGCGCCGTATCTTGTCCCATCGCATTAATCAGCGTAGTTAAGCTATGCCATTGGGCGGCAGGCAAGCGATTTGTCGGTGCGATATGACGATGCCATGCGACTTGAGAAACCATCCGCGTCAGGTCATAAGCCGAGATCAAGTTGTCGCCGCGATGTGGCGTTTTGACTCCATTGACTACAGTGTTTCCAGCAGGATCGCGCAAAATCGGCTGTTCAATATAGGGAGACTCGCCATAGCGCCCTTGAAAAGTCAGCTTTTGATTGCCTGTGATTTTTTTGAGCCAATCTTGCAACTCTAGAGGCGTGGTAAATTGCTTAAACATCGCCGTCAAGCCGTTGGAAGTAATACCATTAGATTCATCATAATTACAGATGCGCTGCGCCATTTCGGAAAATGTGCGGGGTGTTATTTTTCCCCGCGTATCGCCGATCGTACAAGTAGCGATCGCTTGATTTGGTTGCACTTGATTAGCTTTGCAAATGGTATAGAGCAACGGCAAAATTTTAGTAGAACTCCAAAACTGGACATTACTTAAAGGATTGCGCCCAATCCAACGGGCTAACATTTGTCCATTAACGACACTGCCAATACAGATGCAAGCTTCTTCGATGCTGCTATGCAAAAATTCTAAGCCGATGTTTTCAATATTGGGGATTACGCCGATCGCTGGATAAGGACGAAACCGAACGCGCATCTGTGAATCCGCCAACATCGCAACTTCACCGTAAGAAACCACATTCACGCCATCGGGTAAACTGGCGAGGCGATCGGGATAAGTCTTGATATTGCTTACTAATGGTGATGGAGCAAAGTTACGATTTGGTAAACTTCGCATCGATCCTGCAATACAGCCATTAACGCCGCGATCAAGCAAACTCAGATGATTGGAATCGGCTTGCCCCATGTTGACGCAAATATTCTGAGAATTTATAAATTTTTGCCAGAGGCGATCGCCTGTTCCGACAATTCTGAGCAAATGCCTGACGACCGCAGGGATTTGTAGCAGGATGTTGGTAATTACTCGTGAATTAGCATCCAAAATCGTATCGATACTGAGAGCATTGGCAAACTGGACAAAGGCTGCTTCAGATAATTTGCCATAGAGTCCATCAACTTCCCCATCGTACAGCCCCAACTGTTGTAGATATGTCTGTGCTTTTGTTAACTCCTCAAACGAAAGTTTTACGTCTGTCGCTACCATGAAATCTCTCTACCTAAAAACCCTTAATTGAATATTCTATCGATAAGCTAGGCGATCGCGATGTATCGCAGGATATTCTCAATCTCAATGCCTAGATTATGAAACTGGCTTGCCAAAATTACCCATGCCTAAATACAACTCAGCAACTTCGGGATTATTTAATAAATCTGCACCCTTGCCCATAAATTCATCTTTGCCCAAATGCATCACATAACCGCGATCGGCGATCGCTAGAGCCTTACGCGCATTCTGTTCCACCAAAATAATCGATGTCCCTGATTGATTAATAGTTTGAATCAAATTAAAGATATCTTGCACTAATATCGGTGATAGCGCCGCCGAAGGCTCATCTAAAATCAATAATTTCGGCTCTAGCATCATCGCCCTTCCCATCGCTAGCATTTGCCGTTCACCTCCTGAAAGTGTCCCTGCTCTCTGATTACGCCGCTTTGCTAATACAGGAAAAGTCTCGTAAATTTTATCTTTAACGATTTTAATATTACCTTCGCGAGTATAGGCTCCCATATCGAGATTGTCAGACACACTCAGCGATGGAAACACGTTAGAGACTTGCGGTACATAGCTAATCCCGTAACGCACAATCTGTTCGGGCTTTAGTCCGATCAAAGGGCGATCGCCAAATAATATTTCCCCCGATCGCACTGGCACTAAACCAAAAATTGCTTTTGCTAAAGTCGATTTCCCTGCTCCATTAGAACCAATCACGGTGACAAGTTCACCTTCATATACTGATAAATTTGCACCTTGCAAAATATCAACACCCTCCACATATCCCGCCACAATGTTGCGGGCTTCGAGAATAAGTTGACCTGAAATTTGACGGCTGGGGCGATCAGTTGGCTCGGCAGATTGACTAGCGTTCATATTTGGATTTAAAGGCTCTACGCCTAATATTACGCTAGATTAAAGCCTATTTAGGGCAGATAATTCTTTGAAAGTGCCGCTTCGCGGCACTTTCAAAGAATTATCTAGATTTTATGGCAGCGCAAAGCGCTGTAAACCTATAAAATCAACTCTCTAAGTCAATCACAATCGGATAACTCGCGTCTAGGTCGGGTGGATTTTTGGCAAGATCGGCGATCGCCAAGCCACATACAGGATGAATCCAGTCGGCGGCAATTTCGGCAAGAGGTAATAACACAAAGGCGCGATCGCACATTCTGGGATGTGGCAATATCAACTCTGGCGTATCGAGTCGGCGATCGCCATAAAGCAACAAATCTAGATCTAAAGTTCTTGCGCCCCAACGTTCGCGGCGTTCGCGTCCAAAGATTTGCTCAGTATGCAAAAGTGTTTGCAAAAGCTGCATGGGCTGAAAACTGGTTTTTAAAATTGCACAACCATTTATATAGTCAGGCTGCGGCGCAGTATTTGGTAGGGTGATCGCCTTGGTACGATACCAACGAGAAATCCGAATTATCTCAATTTCGGAAATGCTCGAAAGTTGCGCGATCGCGGCTTGAACAATTTTTTTGGAGTCACCTATTTCACTGCTTAAGTTACTACCTAGGGCGATCGCGCAAAGCTCTGTCATGAATTTTCTGTCTGAATAACTACAAAGACGCTGCATAGCACCGTCGTTATTGAATCATACGATATCGATTTGAAGAAAATTGATCGCTAATCTTGCTCATCATAAATATTGCCTCAGGGTATAGGCGATCGCAAAGCTAAATGCTTGTTGATTTGGTTGTTCATAGGATTGGATCAGCATCTCTATGTCTGACTTGGTTAATTCTTCTAATCCTTGTAGAACTCCATCAATTGCTTCTCTTCTTGCAGCCATTAGATTGCCATGATTGAGATTTAGAGTCTGAATCGCCTCGAAAGCGGCTTGCTTCTTATCAGAATCTGCCATAGGACGCATTTCTCCAGCACCTGTATATCTGAAAAATTCAGCACAATCTGTTTGTAATGGCGTTACTGCAAGCGATTCGTTACCTCTTTTGCATCCGCAATGATGCAAACAGTGAAGAACGTTCTTATAATTTTGATCAGACATTTTAGAGTTTTCTGAGAATCCGCAAGATACTAAGAGATTTGCATAATCTATTGCTAGAGCATTATCTTTTGGTATTTCTGGAGCCTTTTCATTCTGAGGTTGCAGATGCTCAATATGGCTGATGTTTTTGGCGATACGCATACCGCAATAACAGCAGGTATATCCCTGTTCTTTCAGCAATGAGTCATGAATATCGGATTTAATTTGACCACGTAAATCTGCGTAAGTTGGCTTCCAATTGTCATCTTCCTGTGCTTTCCAGTTAGCAAAACTTTGCGGCTCTTGCCCCTTTTGGATATATCTCATCGTCCCAAAACTTCCTTGCGATGGATTAGTACATCGGCTCTGGCAAATTCTGGTTCATCAAAGCCAATTTCCTCCTTCAATGATGCTTGTAGTTCTCTAGCTTGCGACAAGTTCCCATCATCAATCAGTCTGAATAGGTTTAATAAACCATCTTTGATGGCTTGATTACGTTTAGGTACGCCCATTTCATCTTCGAGAATACGATTGCTATCTCTGCCATAGGTTCTGACGATTTCTGCTGTCACTCCTGTTTCTGTTTTCTCAAGTCGATAAATTTTGCCGTCTTTTACTTCGCCTAATACTTGTGGTGAGTGGGTTGTGATTATAAACTGGCAGTTTGGGAAGGTTCGCAGTAATGCGGGGATCACCATACGCTGCCATTTGGGATGTAAATGAAGTTCTATTTCATCAATCAAGACAATGCCGCTACCTTGTTCGGGTTTTTCCATGTCAGGATTTGCGATCGCCAGTCTTCGTGCTAAGTCGCCCACCATTGCTAATAGGTTTTTCTCGCCATCGGATAATTGATTAATGACTAATTCCTGCCCTTGTTTTTTTAAAGTCATTTCCATGCGTGAACGTTTGACTTGCAAGTTAGTAAAACCTACCATCATAGAAGATATCGCGTTTCTTACTGACTCCAAACTACGATCGCGGTAATCTTGATTCCCATTACGCCATTCTTCATTTTCTAAATCCTCTGTATTCTTAAACCATACAAAGAAGTCTTTAAAGTTGATTTTCCCAGCTACAATTGCTTGGTCATAAGCAGTTAATTGATTGACTGAAGGGTTTTCCGAACTTTCTAAATTAATATCTACGGCTGAGCGATTAGTGGAATAATAGATTGCTAATGGCAGACTAGCCATTGCATTAGCACTAAATTGATCATAGATAAAGTCGCAGAAAATCTGTCCTCCGCGAAGATCACTTCTTTCATCGTAATGAGTAGGATTTGGTATTGCAAACTTAGTAT
>JBBRQX010000131.1:0-7188 GCA_038225745.1 Pseudanabaenales cyanobacterium
CGCCCAACAAGTTGGTTTAACTGTCGGTGGTGTATTTTCTAGAGATCCAATTACTGACGCAGATTTTGAACCTCTCTCAGTATGTTCAATTCCCGATCAGGTTACTGAGTTAACGATTCCCGATCGCCTTGCTAATCTTGCCCCAAAACCCATTGAAATCAATACTGTAACTAAGCAAGTTAAATTATTCTTACCAACATTTAACAAAAAACAGGTCAAACTAATTCAAGTAGGCCCTGAAGTAACCATCGAAGCAGGCGATCAACGCCGCAATATTTTCTTGCCAACCGAGCTAGCAGGTAAACAAGCCACTGGTGCAAAGTTTCAAGATTCCTATCTCATTATTTCTTTTGGTTAACAATTGATTTGCGAACACATAGTATTTACCCAAAAAGTCATAAAGCGATTTCTTGGAAAGATTTTACCGTGGTTGTGCCCCGCGAAGCGCGGCACAACCACCTTCTGGTCTTAATAAATCGGGTACTTTTATTATTAGAGATCACCTAAAGTGCCAATCCAAATTTGAATTACGATCTCTTGAGTAAAGAACTTCTGCTATACAATAGCTATTGGCTATTTCAAATTCTTAATAATTTGCTGCATTAAATACTATGGCACTGAAAAAAGGCACACTTGTCCGCGCAATTCGCGAAAAGCTAGAAAATAGCACTGAAGCAATGGCAAATGATACGCGCTGGTCATCGTATCTTTTTGAGACATGGGGCGAAGTTTTGGAGTTTCGTGGTGATTATGTCCAAATCAAGTTTGGCAAAGTGCCAACTCCTGTAATTTGGCTTCACAAAGATCAATTAGAAGAACAAGCGGCTTAATTTGTGAAAAGCGCACCCATCAGGTGCGCTTTTTTATATGTTTATCGTTATACAACGCTTCGCGCTGTCATAAAATCTAGAGAAACTATTGAGAGTGCCGCAAAGCGGCACTCTCAATAGTTTCTCCCTAAAGCCTCAATAGGCTATATCTAAAAACTCATGACAATTATTTTGACGAATGACGATGGCATCGATGCTGAGGGTATTTGGTCTTTGCAGCAAGCTACTGAATTAGTTTTTGGCGCGAAAGGCGCGATCGCTGCACCTTCGCGTCAATATTCAGGCTGTGGACATCAAGTAACTACGGATATGCCGATCGCTATTCATAAACGCGATGATTTGGGTGAGCATATCTACGCGATCGCTGGTTCACCTGCGGACTGTGTGCGCGTGGCGATCGCGCATTTGTATAGCGATGTGAAATTGGTGCTGTCAGGGATTAATCATGGTGGGAATATGGGCGTGGATGTCTATATGTCAGGCACAGTGGCGGCAGTGCGCGAGGCAGCTTTTCATAATATTCCTGCGATCGCTATTTCTCATTACCAAGATCGCCGTAAAGCCTTTGATTGGAATTGGGCAGCCCAGACAACTGCCGCGATTATTAAGCAACTCATGCAAATCGAACTTGCGCCTCAGTCTTATTGGAATGTGAACTTGCCCCATGTTGGTGATCTTGATGGCAAAATCCCTGAGATTGTGTTTTGCGAAAAATCGAGTCAGCCATTGCCCCTAGAGTTTAAAACTGATGGCGATCGCGTTACCTATGCAGGTTGCTACCATTTACGCGATCGCACTCCCAATACTGATGTCGATGTTTGCTTTTCTGGCAAAATTGCGGTTACACAAATGCATATTTAAGCAAGTTGCGATCGCATTTTTTTGGCAATCAGATCAGGTTGTTCAGCTTGCATGATCGCCCGAACTACGGCGACCCGTTTTGCACCTGCGGCGATCGCCTTCGCTAAATTGCGCTCATCAAGTCCGCCAATTGCAAACCAAGGAATATTTATATTTTGGGAAGCATAGGTTACATATTCATGCCCTGAGGCTGCTTTATTAGGTTTGGTCGGCGTGGCATGAACAGGGCCAACGCCGACATAATCAACTTGATTATTCAGGGCAATTTCTAATTCTTGGGGATTAGTCGTCGATTGCCCGATGATATATTGCGATGCATCGCCATTTTTATTGAGGATTTGGCGCACTGCGGAAACTGGCAAATCAGTTTGCCCCACATGGATGCCATCGGCTCCCACCGCGATCGCAATATCAACGCGATCGTTGACTAAAAACAAAGCATCGTATTTATGGCAAATTTCGCAAAGTTGTTGGGCGATCGCATAGCGAGTCTCGTCTTCGCCATCTTTTTGGCGATACTGCACGATCTGTACACCGCCTTGCAAAGCTGACTCTACAACGGAGACGATATTATCAACGGGCATGGTCACCAGATATAAATTAGCTGCTTGTAACTTTTGGCGGCGAATTTGGCCAATATTGGTAACTTCATGGGCTAGTAATTGGCTCTCAAGGGTATAAACCTGATAGCGCATTTGTTTCATCGCTGCGCCCATGTTTGGGTCAACTACTTTGCCATATTCTTCTAAAACTCTGAGGGCTTCTTGCAATCGTCCCATATTGGCGCGGAGGACAGATTGCACATCAGCCCGACTTACTTCATTGGAATGGCTCAGCCCTGTAGCAGGATCGTTGGGAGTATTACGGGCGCGGCGAAATTCTTCTTTGTGCCATTGGGCGAGTGCTTGACGCATGTGCTTACAGCGATCGCACAAATCCACATCTTCTAACCCAAAGCGACACCATTCTTCGATCGTGCGGAGAGCTTCACGGGCGCGATCAAGATTGGCATCGAGGATGCGATAAATAATTTGTTGAGACATAATAAAAAACCATATTTAGAGTGGCGTGCAAAGCACGCCACTCTAAATATATTAAGAGAGCTTTGCGCTCCTAATATCTAAAATTCAAAGTCAAAATCAGGTTCGGCGCGTAATTTGCCTAGTCCTAATTCTTTGTCGTCAATCAGTTTGATTTCGTAATAGCCCAAAATGTGATGCGGTGCAGGATTGCCGCGCGAAGCACCAGTGATGCCCATCGCAATAATCACGCAGATATTGCCTTTAGTGCTTTTGGCGCGTTGTTTCCAGCGTTTGTGATGTTCGCCATTGAGAGTTGGTTTGTCAAATTCACCGAATAGATGCAGGTCATCATTGCCCATCACCATTAAGCCAAGCTGACAGGTATTGCCAAGGATATCTTCAGCAGGATTGAAGCACAAAGACGCGATGCCATCAAAATCATTGATTTCTTCAATCAATTCCAAGGCTTTGGCGCGTGAAGTCTGAATCATCAAACCAGCTAAGCCCTCACCTTTTTGTGCTGAAGCGATCACCGAAACTGTGTCAGATAGTTGACGATGAATGGAGGCGTTGCGTAAAAACTCCACCTGCTGCCAAGGTATCGTCATCATATGGATGAGTGCATTTTCTGGCCAGAGATCCTCGTAGATTTCGGGTGAGTCGTCATCATCGTCGTCATCTTCTTCGACTAATTGATGCAACTCATCAGCCAGTTCGGGCATGGTTTTGACCAAAATCTTAATCGCTTCTTCGGCATCACCATCGAGGCTCGGCGCGTAAACTGTGTAAGTGCCTGAGAGATTACTAAAACTGGTGTTTAAGCGTTTATGGTGTTGTTGCCAAAATTTATTTAGAGCCTCTAGCGCTACGGTTAAGGCGATCGCCTCTTCATCATAAAGATACGGTCTACCACCTTCAAGGGGATGCAAAGCGCCATAGATTGGTTGCATCGGGACAACTTCCGCAGGTAGCGATCGCATCTTGCCCCGAAACGGAAATGGCGGCAGATCATCTTCCATTTCTAAATCAGGCGTTTCAAAAAGATTAAATAAACAATCTTGATGCAAAAATGTCTCTTCAATTTCATCGTCAGAACTACTTTCGACAATCCGCTGTCGGAATTTGACCAGAGACTCTTCGGTACGATAAAAAATTATCCCTTGTTCTAAGCCCATCTTGCCCATGACGACCGCATAAAGGGTGGCGATGTCCCAATGATCGATCTTGATCGAAATCACCTGATGATCCCAAAGCGTATTCCAAGGTGTATTCTGCCAAATTTGCTCGGACTGCTTGTATAAATTTGCCGCAAACCGTTCTGGGACAATGGGTGGATTTTCAGTAAAGCTCTCTAAAATATGCGAAAACACCTCGTCAATCAGGGGCAATCGTTCGACATATTCGACAGAAATCCCTAAATCTTGCAGCACACCACGCAAATAGACCTGGAGTTCGCGATCGCATACCAAAATCTTTTGTGGCAAAGATGGTATCGAAGGACTTTGGGGATGTTCGATCGCTTGCAACAAGGCGCGGACAAACGCCTCTTTACCCACACCTGAATCAACTACGTCCATCGAGCGCACTATCCCCTGTGAGCCATCTACCCACAAAAGACAATGGGGTTTAGACTCTTCCTCAGGAGCATGAAGGGGAATGATATTGGAAGAGTCTTGCGATTGGCGGGTTTTGGTAGGTAAGGCACGGCGATCGCCTTCCCAAACCGCAGATGACTGCTTGAGTTTTTTGAGGCGACGAAGAGTAGATCGGTTTAGCGTGGTCATCGAAAATTTTCTCTAGATTAGCCACTCTTAAAAAAATTCATAAGAGTGCGTTGATCGATTTAACTATGATATGGCGATGAATTGCTATATTTGATCGAAAATTATAAGAATTACTATTTTAGAGAGTAGTTACTCCCTTCCCAGTGAAAGATTAGACGTTGCGGCGCTCCGCTAATTCTTGGGTTTTAATATCTATTTTTATGCTGGGAAGGGAGTAGGTAAGCGAGGCGCATCTATCTACTTTCTGGCTACTTTCTAGATTTTAGCGATACAATCACCATAGGTTCGACCTAAATTTAAACAATAACCCAAATTATATTTCTACATTTATGGACGAGCTAAAACCGATTTTCAATGAGTTCTTAGGGCAACCTGTTGCTTTTTTTGGTGGACTCGTTTCGGGCTTTCTCAAGCTCGATCTTCAACAAGATCCTCTAAAGGGTTGGCTAGAAAAGCAAGGAGCAACACCAACTACGGGGACTTCTGCTAGTGATAATGCCAAAAATGATGGGCCACAATCTATTTCCATCGACTAAATAAATTTTAAGGTTCGCTTTGCGAGCCTTAAAATTTGTTTAGCGTCACTCTCTTAAATACAACTTATGTGGTTTCCCTATTTCTTGCTTGCGATCGCCTATCTTTTAGGCTCTTTCCCGACTGGTTATTTAGTCGGACGGATGGCGGGTATTGATATTCGTCAGCTTGGCTCAGGCTCGACTGGAGCCACGAATGTATGGCGTAATGTTGGCAGGTTTGCGGGAATTGCTGTATTTGTGATTGACTTTGCCAAAGGCGCGATCGCGATTTACCTGATGCAACAGGCAGAATGGTTAATTGCAAGTTTAGGCTTGACCCCAAATATGGCGATCGCGAATTTATCAATATTTGTGATTGGGGCAGGAATGCTTGCCTTGATCGGTCACAGTCGTCCTGTATGGCTGGGCTTTAAGGGCGGTAAGTGCGTGGCAACGGGTGTGGGAATTTTATTTATGTTGAATGGGCTTGTGGCGATCGCGGCTTTGAGTGTTTGGTTAGCGACAATGGCAATTTGGCGGACTGTCTCGATTAGCTCGATCGCCGCCGCCGCGATCGCCCCATTTTTAATGTGGACATTACAAGGGAATGTGATTTATTCCAGTTTTGTGACGGTGGGCTGCATTTTTATAATTTGGCTACATCGCTCTAATATCAAGCGTATTCTCAACGGTACAGAGTTTAGCTTTAAGTCAAATTCGCAAGCATAAAAAAAAGCTCCCATTTGGGAGCTTTTTTTTACGCTTCTTCTTGTTCGCCGCCTTGAAGCTTTAGCAAGAAATATCCAAAGGCAATACCGACAGGAATCAACACCATCGACAAGACCATTGCGTTAACTAGTTCTCCCACGATTTTTCTCCAAATAATTTGAATAATATTTTTGTATTATTAAAAATTTTACCTTGAGTCTGTAACTACCTCGACATCGATCGCATCAGCATAATCTTTAGCATCGCGATCGCCTTGACGATCATTCGATTTATGGGAGGGTTTAGTATTTTGATAAGAGCGTTTGATTTCCGCCTCATCTAGCCAAATTGGACGCACCTCATAATGCACTCGCAAATTAGACGGAGCGCTACGTTCAGCTTCACGGACAAATCGATTTGCCTCCCATTCGGACTGAAATGTATTCAGCAGTTTGAGCGTGTTCACCCGTTGGCGTTCTAAATATGTCCATACTTCCCAAGCATTGTATTCAGGCTCTTTTGGCGTTTCGATGGTTTCAGGTTCGGGCAGTACTTCAGCATGATCTGAAAATTTGTGATCATCTCGCCAATCCGATGCTTTGGTCGATCCAGTCTCTTTGCTTGAACTTGGATCGCTAGATTTTTCAGGTTTATTTTGTGTAGAGTTTGGCGCAGATGGCTGCGTGGCAGTGCTATCTTGCGATCGCGACAAACTTTGGATTTCTTTAGCCCGAACTTGTTTAATCACAGCATCAGCGATCGCCTTCACCTCAATTGCTGTCTGCGATTGATCGACCCATCCTTTAAAAATCACTTCTTCGCCATTGATTAATAGGCGATCGCCCACTTCTAGCGCAAAGCCAGCCAAAGAGTTAAACAATGGTTTCGCATTTGGCGATGAACTAAAGCCGCTAGCACTATTTACATTTTGACTGCGACTATCTTCACTGGGGACAGAATTATAACTACTTGCCTGATTAGATTTCCCTTTGTCAGTCAGGCTTTGGACTCCCCCAGTTGCGTCCTCAGCTCGCTAATTTGAGTATGTAATGGCGCTAAGCAATTCTCGATATATGCCAAAAACTCAGGGTGCAAAACAAAAGGATCTGATGCTGGAATTGATTCTGGTGACTTTTGTGTAGATCTTTCTGGTTCCAACTCGCGACTTATCGCCGCTACGATCCAATCAGCGATCGCCTGTTGTTTGGCATCAGCTTCAGATTTGATTTGGCTCAATAAAGGCAGGGGAAAACGAAGATTTACCTGTTTTGTCCTGTGAGGAATCGCCATTATTTGCCCTTACTTAAAAAACTTGAAAAAATTTGAGAACTTAATTATAGCAATCGCTATTACCAAAACTCCTAAAGACGCAGCCATGCTACTTCCGTCCCCGTCAAGAATTAGCGTTGCGGCGCGGAGCGCCGCAACGCTAAGCTGATGTGCCTTTAAGTTGCAAGATGATTGTGCC
>JBBRQX010000132.1:0-7162 GCA_038225745.1 Pseudanabaenales cyanobacterium
ATAACGGCTGAATTGAGCGGCAGCAGACAATTTCAGCTTATCTAAAGCCATCCCTATCCTGTCCGCTCCAATGATTTGTTAGACCCCGATCGCCTCTCACCACCTACGAGAACGCGATCGTCCCCTATCTCTCGGAACATAGCAACGAAGTCAACTATCTTTACTTGCTCAATCTTCGCTGAAAACAGACAACCTCAACGGACTGAGCGCCACTGGTCTAACTTATAATTCTATCGCAGTTGCGGTATAATTATGTTTCTAAGCTTAAATTACTGCATAACCGTATATCTTGTCAAGATATTTGATGAATTTATTTAAGATTAGATCTCGACTTTATTTCTCGATAATTTTATTTGTGTTAACCATTTGCTTGTATGACTGAAGTTGCAAATTTTTACAAGCCATCCGAATCCCCCTTTCTCACGCAAGTACGCCAGATGATGCGTCTCAAGCACATGAGTCGTAGTACGGAGAAAAGTTATTTATATTACATTTTGGACTATATTTATTTTCATAATAAGCGCCATCCACAAGAGATGGGAGTAGACGAAATTCGAGCATATTTGACTCATCTTGCAGTTCACAAAAATGTGGCTGCATCTACTCAAAATATTGGACTCTCGGCACTTCTATTTTTATATCGTCAGGTTTTGAAACTGAATTTACCCGATATCGATAATATTGAGAGGGCAAGACGACCTAAGCGATTGCCCGTGGTCTTGACGCGCAAAGAAGTACAACAGGTTTTAGATATTGTCGATGGAGTTGAAGGAATCGTTTTGCAATTGCTCTATGGGACAGGAATGCGCCTAATGGAAGGATTGAGGCTACGGGTAAAAGATATTGATTTTGAGCAGAAGGAAATTATTATTCGTGATGGAAAGGGGGCGCAAGATCGGATTACCATGCTGCCAGAGAAATTGATAAATCCAATACAGCAGCAATTAGTTTATGCCAAGTCACTACACCAGATCGATCTATCAATGGGTTTGGGATCTGTGGAGTTACCCTATGCGTTAGCTCATAAATATCCAAATGCGGCAACAGATTGGCGTTGGCAATATGCTTTTCCATCACCGACTCGCTCAGTCGATCCGCGTACTGGTCGGAAAGGCAGGCATCATCTTTCAGAAGATCGGATTCAACGAGCCATGAAACGAGCTTTGAGACAAACGGAGATTAACAAAAATGCCAGCCCACATACTTTACGTCATAGTTTTGCTACACATTTATTAGAAAATGGCTATGATATTCGCACGGTGCAGGAGTTGTTAGGGCATAAGGATGTTCAGACTACGATGATTTACACTCATGTTCTTAATCGCGGAGGTAAAGGCGTGATTAGTCCGCTCGATCGCTAGTAATTTTAATTTTAGCGATCGCCCCAACAATCATCTTCTCAAGTTTGTTAAAGGGCGATCGCTATTTCACTCATCAACAAATATTCTCAAATGATTTGATGCGTTTTAGAAGGCGATCGCCTTTGAATCACCATGACTTAACTAAAAACCAGCTTCTCATTTTCTACAGTGATAGAAATTTGATGCCCTTCGGCAAAAGTTCCTTCTAAAATTTTGTTAGCAATCGGATTCTCAATTTCCCTTTGAATCGCTCGTTTCAGAGGACGCGCACCATAGGACGGATCGTATCCAACAGCAGCAATATAGTCTTTGGCTTCTTCGCTCAGATTGAGAGAAATCTTACGATCGCTTAATCTGTTCTCAATCCGCTTAATTTGCAAAGTTGCAATTGAACGAATTTCGTTGCGGCGCAAGGCATGGAAGATTACTGTTTCATCAATACGATTGAGGAATTCAGGACGAAAATGATTGCGGAGAGTATCAATTACGCGATCGCGCATTTCGTCATAGCGTGAATCAGCATCAAGGTTGTCGGCTAAGTCTTTGGAAGTTTCCAGAATGCGATCGCTACCAATATTACTGGTCATAATGATCACCGTATTTTTGCAATCCACTAAACGCCCTTGGCTATCGGTAATCCTGCCATCATCGAGAACTTGTAAGAGAATATTAAATACATCGGGGTGAGCCTTTTCGACTTCATCAAATAGCACCACCGAGTAAGGATGTCGGCGCACTGCTTCTGAGAATTGCCCACCTTCTTCATAGCCGACATAACCAGGAGGCGCACCAATGAGACGCGATACAGAATGCTTTTCCATATATTCCGACATGTCAATGCGAACCATCGACGCATCGGAATCAAAGAGAAATTCGGCAAGGGCGCGAGCAAGTTCGGTTTTGCCAACTCCCGTTGGTCCCAAGAACAGGAATGAACCAAGAGGACGATTGGGATCATTCATCCCTGCACGGGCGCGGCGGATTGCTGACGCTACCGAAGTTACAGCTTCTTCTTGACCGATCACGCGATCGTGAAGGTGGGATTCTAAAGCTAGCAATTTTTGACGATCGGATAACAATAACTTTTTCAGGGGAATCCCTGTCCAACGCGCCACGATTTCGGCAATGTCATCTTCGGTGACTTGTTCGCGAGATAGAGAGCCATCAGCCCTTGTGCGACTAATTTCTAACTCAGCTTCATCAAGATTTTTCTCTAGTTCAGTTAACTTGCCATATTTTAGTTCTGCGGCTTTATTGAGATTGAAATCAAGTTCGGCTTGCTCAATTTGGAGCTTAGTTTGATCGATTTGTTCTTTAAGCGATCGCAGATTCGCGATCGCACTTTTTTCAAGCTGCCAACGATCATTCATATCCGTAAAGCGAATATTTAATTCATTCATTTCATTGTCGAGGCGATCAAGGCGATCTTGAACAGCCTTGTTGCCCCTGTTGGTATAGATGATTTTGCCATCCGATTCGACCCGTTCCGATGTTGTCGAATCTTTATCTTTTTGCAAAGAAAATCGTTCCATTTCTAACTGTCTCAAACGGCGATCAATTTCATCTAGTTCTAATGGTCTAGAATCCATTTCCATTTTTAATTTTGCCGCCGATTCATCGACAAGATCGATCGCCTTATCTGGTAAAAAGCGATCGGTAATATAGCGATTAGAAAGAGTCGCCGCCGCCACCAATGCCGAATCCGAAATAGTTACGCCATGATGCAATTCATAGCGTTCTTTCAAACCACGCAAAATCGAAATCGTATCTTCGACTGTGGGCTGATCGACTAGCACTTGCTGAAATCTGCGTTCTAGCGCTGCATCTTTCTCAATATATTGACGATATTCATCAAGAGTTGTCGCGCCAATACAACGCAATTCACCCCGCGCTAACATTGGTTTGAGAATGTTCCCTGCATCCATTGCGCCTTGCTGCGTTGCCCCAGCCCCAACGACCGTATGCAATTCATCAATAAACAGCACAATCTTTCCATCAGAATTGAGAACTTCCTTAAGTACTGCTTTCAGCCGATCTTCAAATTCACCACGATATTTTGCGCCTGCAATTAGAGAACCCATATCAAGGCTAATAATCGTGCGATCTTTGAGAGATTCTGGCACATCGCCACGAATAATTCTCTGTGCCAATCCTTCTGCGATCGCCGTTTTACCCACCCCCGGTTCACCAATCAACACAGGATTATTTTTTGTCCGTCGCGACAGAACCTGTACCACACGCCGAATCTCGTCATCGCGCCCAATCACAGGATCGAGTTTTCCTTCCTTCGCCTGTTCAGTGAGATCACGTCCATATTTCTCTAACGCCGCATACTTAGCTTCAGGATTTTGATCGGTGACAGTCTGGCTACCGCGAAAAGATTTAATTGTTTCTTCTAATTTCTTGCGATCAATACTCAGATCTCGATATAGCCGCTTACCAAGGCGATCGTCATCCGCCAAGCCGATCAGCATATGCTCGATCGCCATAAAGTCATCACCAAAAACCTTGCGGCTCTCTTCAGCGCGATCCAGCCATATCTCCAAATTACGCGCCAAGAATAATTGTTCTGAACTAGCCACACGCGGCTGTCTCCGCAAAAATTCTTCTACCTGTCGCCGCGCCCTTGCCATCGGCACTGACATCGCCGCAAATATATTCGCGGTCAAGCCCTCTTCCTGCTCTAAGAGTGCCATGACTAAATGCTCAACCTCAAGGTTCTGATGTTGCGATCGCCTTGCGACCTCCTGCGATTTGACGATCGCTTCCCATGCTTTTTCAGTAAATTTTTTCGGATCGGTTGGTTGCATTGGCTTTGGTTACAGGGCGATCGGGGGTAATGACTAGCGATAGTTAATATAAGTTTACATTGTTCGTAGAGCCTAATTCGGGAGATTTTGGGTTATAGATTTTTGAGTGAGATAGCGATCGCACAATACCAAAGCCACCATCGCCTCCACCATCGGCACAGCGCGGGGTAACACGCATGGATCATGACGACCACGACCTGTGAGCGTAGTATCTTCCCCTGCGATAGACACCGTTTTTTGTTCTAGCAAAATCGTCGCCGTTGGTTTAAAGGCAACCCGCAAAATAATATTTTCACCGTTAGAAATGCCGCCTTGAATACCGCCAGAGCGATTGGTGCGCGTGCGGAGGCGATCGCCTTCCATGTAAAACTCATCGTTATGTTCACGACCAGTTAAATGAACGCCATCGAAGCCTGAGCCAATCTCAAAACCCTTACTAGCTGGTAAAGACATCACCGCCTTCGCCAGATCCGCTTCCAATTTGTCGAATACAGGATCGCCCAAACCGACAGGCACATTTCGCGCCACACATTCGATCACGCCGCCAACTGAGTTGCCATCACGACGGATTTTATCGATGAAGTCGATCATTTTTTCGGCACTGACTGGATCGGGACAGCGCAAAATATTGCTTTCCACTTGTTCCATCGTGACTGTATTCGGATCAATATCAGGCGCAACAAAATCTTTAACCTGTCTGACATAGGCGATGATTTCTACACCTGCGGATTCTTTGAGGATTTTTTTAGCGATCGCCCCAGCCGCCACCCGCCCAATCGTTTCCCGCGCTGAAGATCGACCGCCGCCTTGCCAATTGCGAATCCCATATTTTGCTTGATAAGTTGCATCAGCATGGGATGGGCGGAATTTTTCGGACATTTCCGAATAGTCTTGGCTGCGAGCATCCTTGTTCTGCACCAAAATCATGATCGGCGTGCCAATAGTTTTACCTTGAAATACGCCTGACAATATTTGAGCGCGATCGTCTTCACGGCGCGGAGTCACGATTTTGCTTTGCCCCGGTTTGCGGCGATCAAGATCGACCTGAATATCCGCTTCACTAAGCTCTAGTTGTGGTGGGCATCCATCGACGATCGCCCCCACGCCCCCGCCGTGAGATTCCCCAAATGTCGTGACGCGAAATAAATGCCCGAATGTACTACCCATATTTAAACGTTTAATCCTAAAAAATAATCAATAAAAATAAGTAACGGTCAGGTTTTGACCGCTACTTATTTTAGTAGAGATTTAGAGAAGACGCTTAGCGCTTTTTCTAATTTACAAACAGGCTAGGGGGGACTCTAACCCACGACCGATCGCTTAGAAGGCGATTGCTCTATACAACTGAGCTACTAGCCCAAACAAATTCACAGCTTTAAATAATACAACAAAATTTGGCTTTTCGGTGACTTTTTGAAAAAGCTCACCGAAATTAAGTGCTGTAAAACATCAGTCGATTGGTTCTTTGGCTTTAAACTGCATCTGCTGGTTTATTCAATAAATTTCAGATGGGCGATCGCCTCTAACAAAAACGGCACAGCATCTGCGTCCCAAAATCCCTCGGTTCTGCGCCCCATTAATACTTGCAAATGTAATGTAAACGCATGAGGATAGCCATTAGCTTCAATACTAATATCCTCAGTTTCTAGCGTACAAGAAATCTTTTCGCAGTCAGATAGCTCGGCTGCCATCAATTGCATTGTCTCGGCAAGTTGCGCCGCTAACTTACAAAAATCTTTAAACTCACGTTCAGTTAGCTCGATCGCCCAACTGTCTGCCCCCACCAACCCCTTATAAATATCTACATCTGAGCGCAGTCCAACTCGCCAACCCTTACCGCTTAACAACTGCTTTGATGTATCTTGAGATGCGAAATTTAACATCATGTCTAATAAAGCTAAGCAGAACTGGCGGCACATAGCGCCGCCAAATTCTAGGGCTTTCAGTCGCTTAGAAGCTCAGGCTGAGAAATTTCATCAGACATTTCCATAATGGCGCGTAAGATCGGCTTCATCATGCGATCGTCATAGTCGTCATCTTCATAACGTCTGAGCTTGGCGCGGTTAGCGACTTGTACAGTAATCCGATAACGGTTAGAAGAAGCGTTCATTAATTCTTCGACACGGCGAGTAATTTGCGATGAATCAATAGAGTAACGTTTTGCCATAAAACCGAAATAAAATAGGTGTTTTTAGTCTAACGCGATCGCGTTCATGTTGATCGGCTAAGTCTTCTAAGTTTTCGTGGCGCAAAGCGCCGCATCACTAATTCTTAGATGGGAAGGGAGTAAATATCAAATAATAATTAAATCCGTTCAGAAAACATTTCAACCGACCAAGTTTTGTGATGTAATATGATGGTTTCGTATAGCTATTTTGGGCGGATTCTGCAAATCCATGACTGCAAAAAAAGTACTCGTAATTGACGACAGCATCATGATCCGCAAAATGGTTAAAAGCATTTTGGCGGGGAAGTATGAAGTTTTAGAAGCAAGTGATGGAAAATCAGGTTTAGATGCTGCTCGTCGAACCTTTCCTGACCTCATCTTGCTTGATTTCGTGATGCCCAAATATAATGGCTATCAAACCTTACAGGCAATTCGGCGTGTTGAAGGATTACAAAAGGTTCCTATAATCATGATTTCGGGACTCAAAGAACAAGTCACCGAACATGTTTCTGAGCCATTTACAGAATTTGATTTTCTTGAGAAACCCTTTGAGGCGGAGGCGCTAGTTTCGCGCATTCAGAACTTTTTAGCGCCAGAGCCTGCACAGCCTGTTTCAGCAGTCACTTCTCGATTTGTACCTGTTGTGCCTAGGGAAGTCCAGCATGTTGAAGAGCCAAGTTTACAAATGATTGTCAACAAGCTCACCGCGACTGAGACTTTGCTGGTACAAGGGATTGAAAACTTGGTTCAGCGTGAGGTTGTGGCGAGATTGAGTGAACTAAATACTCGTATCGATCACCAAGATAAGGCGATCGCCTCTTTGA
>JBBRQX010000133.1:0-7119 GCA_038225745.1 Pseudanabaenales cyanobacterium
AGACCTTAATCGCATTGAAAAATGTTGGGCTTGGCTGAAATCTCGCATCCGTAAACTTCTTCGTGATTCCGATAATCTTCATGATGCTATCGACTCCGTTCTTGCTCTTGCTGCGTCCTAACTTAGCTGGCTATAGCTATAGTTGTATGCGATCGCTTAAACAATAATATAAAATCCTTTGCGGGGCTTCGCCCTGCCACCCTTATCGTGGTGAATTTAATCGCCTTGCTAATTTGTGACGATGGATTTAGGCGATCACGTACTGCAAAAAAAATATAAATATGAAAAAAATCCTGATTTTAGGTGGTACTGGCGATGCTGTGAAACTAGCTGCTAAACTTGTGACCGTCCCAGAGATAGAAGTAATCAGCTCTCTAGCAGGGCGAACCCGAAAACCTGCTGCCCTAGTTGGTCAAGTTCGGATTGGTGGGTTTGGTGGCGCGACTGGATTAGCGAATTATTTACAACAGAACTCTATTGACATTCTGATTGATGCGACTCATCCCTGTGCAGGACAAATTACTTGTAATGGTGCGATCGCTTCCCAATTAGCTAAAATTCCTCACCTCATGTTAGTTCGTCCACAATGGCAAAAGGTAAGGGGCGATAATTGGATTGAAGTGGAGAGTGTGGAAGCTGCGGCGCAAGCAATTCCTGAATCAGTTAAAAGAGTATTTATTACATCGGGCCGACAACAACTGGAGCCTTTTTTGCGGCGATCGCATATTTGGTATTTGATGCGCTCAATCGATCCGCCTGATATCGAACTTCCCAATAGCAAAGTTTTACTTGATCGGGGACCTTTTAATTTAGAGCAGGAACGGAAATTATTGCAAGACTATCAAATTGAAGCGATCATTAGTAAAAACAGTGGTGGTAGTGCAACTTATGCCAAGATCATCGCCGCAAGAGAATTAGATATCTCTGTGGTTATGGTGCAGCGTCCTGCTATGCCTGAAGGCGAAAAGGTGAGCGATATAGAAGAAGCGATCGCATGGTTAATGTCCCAACTATAGCAACTGCTAAAGCGATTAAAATAGATTACTGATGTTATGTGGAAGTGTTCTAAAACCCTACCCCTAGACCCTCTCCCGCAGGAGCTACAGTGTACACACAAGTTCAAATTACCATAAAAGCCCTGCAATAAATTGCGGGCTAAAAGCTAAAACCCGTTGAAACGGGTTAATATTCTTCAGTCAGTTTCAACTGACTTTAGCTTTCAGCCAAGAACTTTAGTTCTTGGTGACTTGTGTTACACGGTAGCCTGCAGGAGAGGGGAACAATAAAAAACTCTTTCTCCCTTTCTCCTGCGGGAGAAGGGGCGGGGGATGAGGGCAGATTCCATGTAATATCAGTAGATTACTGCGCGCTGGCTCTACCAAAGAGTAATTTACTTTCTTTGTCCCAATTGCGGTACATCCAAATTACAGTGTACCAATTCATATAGATGCGGAAGATTTCCATGGCAACTTCGGATTTATGCTGATCGCATAGCCATGTTAATAAGGGTTTGAGCGTGCGATCATTGAGTGTGCCGCCGAGCGTAAGTATTCCCCAGAGCGCTAAATGAAACCAAGTTTTTTGGATCATCAACTTGACTTCCCATGTGGGATGTTTTTGATAGAAAATAATGCTCATTCGACCGCGTTGTTCTTCTAAATCAAGCAAGCGTGGCATTTTATCAATAGAGAAAGGTGCATGGTAATGAAAGGCGATCGCTCCTGCACAGGTTAAGCGTTTTAAGCCTAAATTTTTGACGCGCATTCCTAACTCAAAATCTTCCCACCCATATTGGAAAAAGCCAGTATCAAATTTTCCTGCTTCTAGCAACCATTTACGGGCGATCGCTAAGTTACAAGTATCAAATAGAGCGGCGGTAAAATATGGGACTGGGGAAACAGGCTCAGAATCGGGGGCTTCAAGGTTACTAGTGTCAATGATGCGTCCGTAGCTATAGACTTTTTCGCCTTGATCTAAAGTTTCCGTATGCGCTGTTAAATAATCAGGATTGACAGTGATATCGCTATCGACAAAAGCGATATATTTGCCTAGAGCCGAGTCGATGCCATAGTTGCGAGCTGTGGCGGCGGCAGCGTGGTTTTGGGTTAGCAGTCGCAAGTGAGGATAGCGATCGCTGTTAGAGCGTAAAAATTCTACCGTGCCATCGGATGAGCCATCATCAATAACGAGAATTTCATAGGGCTGAGTTATGGTTTGTTTTTCTAATGCTGCTAAGCATTTTTGTAAAATTGGCAGACGGTTATAGGTTGGCACAACCACTGACCACAACATTTCCGACACAGTATTTCTCCTAAGCGATCGCCCAGATTATATATCAAAATATATCAAAAACCCTGACAGGATAAAGCGAAGTGTGCACTCTTCTGTCAGGGTCAAAAATTACGCAAAGCGCAATCTCAATGGTTATTTAACGTTTATTCAACGTTTATTCAACTACTTTTTCTTTAAACTGCTTACCAGCCGAAAAAGCAGGAACACGAGTGGCCGCGATTACCATCTTTTCGCCAGTCCGAGGATTACGACCTTCGCGCTCTTGACGTTCGCGTGGCTCGAAAGAGCCAAAGCCAACTAAAGTAACGCGATCGCCGTCAGCCACTGCATCAACGATTGATTCGAGCGCTGCTGTAACGATTACTTCGATATTTTTTTTAGAGACGGATACCTTTTCGGCGATCGCATCTACTAGTTCACCTTTATTCACAGATGTAGCTCCTATTTAGATTGAAGTTAAGACGTAATTTTTGGGAATTGGAGTGGCGCTTTATAGCGCTCTAATCAACAAGACGGAATTAATACTACAGCACCTATGGCAGGCGTCAAGCGCTTTTGACAAAACTTTCACAATTTTTTTAATCAATAGAGAGAATTCTCCCCAATTTTTCTATCGATTTAGCGAACAGCTTGACGCATATAATCACCCCAAACTTGTGCAGCGACAGCACTTGAGCCGCTAGTCACACCTTCATCATTGCCTAGCCAGACAGCTGCAACCAAATTTCGTCTAGGTACAGCACCGATAAACCAAAGGTCACGCCCTTCGTCAGTGGTTCCTGTTTTACCAACGACTGTACCTTGAGGAATTGCCGCCGCTCGCCCAGTACCGTACTGCACTACGCCGCGCATCATATCGACCATCGTGCTGGCGACCCCAGCATCGATCGCCTGACGCGGTTTCAAGAAAACATTTGCATCAAAAATGACACGGCAGGTTTTCCGATCTTTGGGATTTTGACAATCAGCGCTGTCAAGGATACGTTTGATGGCGTGGGGCTTGATATATTTGCCCTCATTGATCACTGTGGCATAAGCTCCTGCCATTTCCAGTATTTTTACTTCATTACCGCCTAATACCATGTTGCCCGAAGCATCAAGTTTAGAGGTGATCCCTAAGTTTCTTGCCATTTTCACAACATTATCAAGTCCTGCGGCCTCGGCAACTCTTACCGCGACTACGTTTTCTGATAAGGCAAAGCCGCGATACATATCGATCGCCCCACTGCCGCCATTGTGACAACCACTCACACCAGAGATTGCGCCACAAGAATAAGTAGTGCTGGGTGAAATTCCGCGATCCACGGCAGCGGCATAGCTAAATAATTTAAAAGTTGAACCTGGTTGGCGCAATGCTTGAGCAGCACGATTAAATTGACTCTTTGTGTAATCGACACCGCCTGTCATTGCTAATAGCGAACTATCGCTAACATTCAACGTGACGATCGCCCCTTGACTGAAACCATAATTAGCGCCATCGCGATCAACAGCATCGCGCAAAGCTGCATCAGAAGATTTTTGCATTGCTAAGTCGAGATTAGTCTCGACAATCAGATTGCCTTCTTTGGCAAAATTATCACCAAGGATATCCTGCAACTCCTCAAACACGTAGCTGTAGTAATAGGGTGCAACTGAGCCTTGCAGTTTAGTTTTAGCAGATTCATTAAGGATTAGGACTGACCGCCGCGCCCGTTCCGCATCTTTATCGGTGATCATTCCCAATTCCGCCATCCGATTGAGAATGCGATCGCGATATTCGATCGCTAAGTTCTTATTTTTAAATGGATTAATTGTTTCAGGCGAAGGTAATAGTCCGACTAGGGTTGCTGCTTCCGAGAGATTCAGTTCTGAAGCTTCTTTGCCAAAATAGAGTTTGGCGGCATCTTTGAAACCATAAACTCCATTACCTGTATAGGCTCGATTTAGATAAAGCCTAAGAATTTCTTCTTTGTTATAAGTAAAATTGAGTTTGATTGCAGCAGCAGCTTCGCGCCATTTGCGCCCCGCCGAGTCCTCTGTGCCCACATAAGTTTTGCCCAGCAAGTTTCGCGCTAGTTGCTGCGTAATTGTACTAGCGCCTTCTAAGCGCTCACCCCGACTGCGAACATTAGTGACGATCGCGCGGACTACACCTACAGGATCAACGCCAATATTCCAATAAAAAGAAGTATCCTCAGAAGCAACGACAGCTTTGGGAATGAATTGCCCAAACTCAGCAAAAGTGCCATATTCGGTATGGTTGGCAATATCAGTCGGATCGAGGCGCTTAAGCCCATCTCCTGCCAAAACCTCAACTGGACCCTGTTGAGTAACGGGTAAAGGCTTAAGATCGGGAACGCGACCAAGTTCATAACCGATCGCTAACACGATCAGCCCTGCGATTCCTCCTGCCCCAATTCCTGCATATTGCAGCGATCGAATATACCAAGGCGGCGGATCAAGATAGCGAATATTTGCGGCTTCAGCAAGTTCAGGTGGACCCAGCGTAATTTTCATATTGTGACGCAGTGGCACTGACTTTAAACGCTGCTTTTGGCGATAAATGCCATTAGTTGAGTCTTGATCTTGGAGGATAAATTGCGCTTTCTTTTGAGAGCGATCGCGAACTAATTGAGCATGAACTTGGCTCACCAGTGGCGTTTGCACGACAATATCGCATTTACTGGTACTACGTCCTAATATGTAGCGATCGCCTACTAATTCATAAATTTCAGGCTGATCTTTTTGCGATCGGCGCACTTCTAGCTTAGGGACACGCTCTTTTGGATTAATTTTTAAGACCCCATTAACCACCTTTGTGAGTTGATGAATCTGGGTCATCAACTTAGATTTAGGCGGTTTAGATTGTGATGGTGGAGACGGCGGTTGTGGCGATTTCATAAGTAGCTAGGACGTAGATTTTTAGAGCGTAGTTTCCAAAGGTGTCCTCAAATTTAATTATGCACTCAAGAAGAGCAATACTTACTATGCTTACTCTAGGGTGACGCACTCCACAATAAACTAGGCTTAGCTGATTTGATGACAGTAGCAGAGTATTTGGATGATTAGCGCTCTACGGGAAACGACTATGAAAAAATTATCGCAATTTTGACAATTCCTAGACTTCTACTTGCAAAAAACCAAAAAATTTGATCGCGCCGAGCGCGAATGGGGAGGGTAAAGGGGGACAGTGCAAAGGGCAAAAGAGCAAAAGGCAAAAGAGCAAAAGAGCAGAGGGCTAAGTTAGTCCTGGGGCATGACTAAGAACTCGAAAACCGATACCGTAGTTGCGGTTGACGCGAGCGCTGTTGAGGCGATACGCAGAGCGGCAAAGAGGAAAGTTGAACCACGAGCCGCCGCGCAGTAGGTGTGAAGTTTTGTTAAGTTCTATCCATGCGCTCCCATCTGTTGGCGCTCCTTCATAACTGTTATGCCACGTGTCTAAACACCATTCCCACACGTTTCCATGCATATTGCTTAGCCCAAACTCATTTGCTACGCCAAAATCTCCTACGGGTGTTGTTTCTTTTCTGCATACGCCTTTCTCACCATTTGCATAGGTATAGTTACCGTTGTAATTGGCAAGTTCTGTTGAGATGGTTTTGCCAAAATGGAATGGGGTAGAGGTTCCTGCACGACAGGCATATTCCCATTGCGCTTCGCTTGGTAATTGATACTCTCGATTGGTGCGATCGCTGTCGGGCTTGTCTTTAAAACTCGATGGATTAGTTCCCATAACCGCCTCATACTGCGCCTGTGTGATCGGATATCGCCCCATGAGAAATGATTGTACAGTTACTAAATGTTGTGGGCGTTCATTATCTCTAGAATCTTCTTCTTTTTCTGGCGCACCCATCATAAATTTGCCACTGGGGATATAAACCATATCTAGGTTGATATTGTCATTAATGCGTTCGGGATAAAAGCGAGCTTTACTTTTGTGACGACGGATGACAAGGGTTGCGGTCATGGGGTTATTCCTAAAGATGCAAAAATCTTTTGTTGCAGTTGATAGGTATCGGCATGGTTGAGATGAGCTTGACAGCTAGAGAGAGATTTGTACTATACCCCCCTCAATCCCCCCTTGCAAAGGGGGGAA
Source organism: Pseudanabaenales cyanobacterium (assembly GCA_038225745.1). Lineage (GTDB taxonomy): Bacteria > Cyanobacteriota > Cyanobacteriia > Pseudanabaenales > Pseudanabaenaceae > Pseudanabaena. Next base: position 6,371 of record JBBRQX010000133.1, read on the forward strand.
GCCAGAAATCTAGTTCCCTCCCCTTTGCAAGGGGAGGGTTAGGGTGGGGTAATATCCCTCAATCGACAGACCATTTGCGCGATCGCTTCTACAACACCTTCCAAATCTTCATAGACTTGCTGATTAGTAAACCTTAAAGAGCGAGTACCTTTGGATGCTAAAAAAGCTTCTCGCTCAGCATCATAAACTTGTGCCCCATCTCGAAAATGACTATCGCCATCAATCTCGATCGCTAGTTTGAGTTCAGTATTATAAAAATCAACAACAAACGCATCAATACTATACTGTCTGCGAAATTTGCATCCCTGAATTTGTCGCCCCCTTAGTTTTGCCCAAGCCATCTGTTCCGCTGGCGGCATATTGTTTCGCAGCGATCGCCGTTTTTCTCTTTGTGAAGTCTGGTTATATAGTTCTGTCATCAGATAAGAACTTCATGGAGTGTATTTTAACTTACCCCCCTCAGTCCCCCCTTGCAAAGGGGGGAAGCCAGAAATCTTGTTCCCCCCCCTTTACAAGGGGAGGGTTAGGGTGGGGTAAAATTGATCGCGCCGAGCGCGAAGGATGGAGGGTAATAAGAACTTCATGGAGTGTATTTTAATTTACCCCCCTCAGTCCCCCCTTGCAAAGGGGGGGGAAGCCAGAAATCTTGTTCCCTCCCCTTTACAAGGGGAGGGTTAGGGTGGGGTAAAATTGATCGCGCCGAGCGCGAAGGATGGAGGGTAATAAGAACTTCATGGAGTGTATTTTAA
>JBBRQX010000134.1:0-7102 GCA_038225745.1 Pseudanabaenales cyanobacterium
GAATTTACCTGTGGACTCCTACATTTTGTTTACCTCATCAAATAAGCCTGATGGGAGAGCCAAATCTACCAAGCTATTGCAAAAGTATGCCCAAATTTTAGAATTTTCTTTAATCCCTCCTTGGAAAACTGATGCGATCGCTCAACTAGTCAAGCAAGCTGCCATAGAAATTGACTTAAAGCTATCTGCTGATGGGGTTGATTTGTTGGTTGATGCGATCGTCAATGATACAAGGCGATTGACGATGGAGTTGCAAAAATTGCAACTATCGCATTATGGAAAAACAAAGCCACTTACTGCCAAAGAAATCGCGCCACTGGTGCAAGCTTCGGCTCACAACAGTTTGCAATTAGCGGGGGCAATTCGCGCCGCCAATACCAGTCAAGCGCTTTCATTAATCGGGGAGTTATTGCGAAATAATGAAGTGGGTTTACGAATTTGTGCAACTTTGGTGGGGCAGTTTCGCACATGGCTGTGGATTAAGCTGATGCAGGAGTCGGGTGAGCGCGATGATAAGGCGATCGCCGATGCTGCGGAAATTGGCAATCCTAAGCGAGTATATTTTCTCAAACAAGAAGTGCAGGGGCTAAATAGTCAAAAACTGATGCGATCGCTGAGCATTTTGTTGCGCCTCGAAGCCGATCTCAAGCATGGTAAAGACGAAACTGCGACCCTACAAACCGCTATTATCGAGTTATGTCAAGCAATGACCAAATAAATAAATCAATAAAAATGTCCGATCATTCCGTCACAGTTACCGTCGATCTCGATAATGACTCCCAGCCAAATCGCAGTTATGACATTGCGATCGCACGCAATAGTCTTAAAAATTTAGGCGAAAAATTATTAGAAATTGGCTTAGGTAAAAAAAGTAAGAAAGTCTTAATCGTTTCTAATCCAGTCATTTACAAGCATTATGGCGAAACTGTCGTCACATCTCTCAGTAAGGCGGGTTTTGATGTCGCTCATTTAATTTTGCCAGCAGGTGAAAGATTTAAAACTGCGAACTCACTGCAAAAAATCTATGACGCAGCGCTCGCACATCGTTTAGAACGCTCATCGGCAATCATTGCCCTTGGCGGTGGTGTAATTGGCGATATGTCGGGCTACGTGGCGGCGACTTGGTTGCGCGGGATCGATCTTGTCCAAGTACCGACCACCCTTTTAGCCATGGTGGACTCAGCGATCGGTGGCAAGACGGGGATCAACCATCCACAAGGAAAAAACTTGATCGGCGCATTCTATCAACCGCGTTTAGTTTGGATCGATCCTGAAGTGTTAAAGACTTTGCCAGCGCGTGAGTTTCGCTCCGCCATGGCTGAAGTAATTAAGTACGGCGTAATTTGGGATCGCGAATTATTTGATTTGCTAACCCAATGCGATCGCCTCGATCAGTTGCGATATGTTTCATCGGAATTATTGCAAACTATCCTATATCGCTGCGCCAAAGCTAAGGCTGAGGTTGTTTCTAAAGATGAGAAAGAAGGAAACCTTCGCGCCATTCTCAACTATGGACATACTGTTGGTCATGCGATCGAGTCAGTTACCAACTATCGCCTTTACAATCATGGTGAAGCCGTTGGCTTGGGTATGGTGATTGCGGGGGCGATCGCCGTTGATCTAGGGCTATGGTCGGCAACCGATCAAGCCCAACAGGTTGCCTTGATTGCAAAAACTCGATTACCGCAAACTTTGCCGAATGATCTGGATTTAGAGGCAACTATTGAGTCTCTATCTACCGATAAAAAAGTCGAAGCTGGTCAAGTTCGGTTTATTTTGCCGACGGCGATCGGATCGGTAACTCTCAGCGATCGGGTAACCTCAGACATAGTTAATCAAAATTTACGAAAAATGATGGCGTAAAGCTTGACACTTGAAGTGGTAGTTCGTACTATATTTAAACGCTTATGTCAAGTAAAAAATCTGCTAAGCTTAGATACAGCAATTAACTAACGTATCTAGAGCATTAAGCAAATACACATATTTGTAAACCACTAGTAACTTAAACCAATACCCAAGAGTCTAGACAACAGAGATTTCATGACTAAAAAGCCAATTAAAGACCTTCCCCAAATCAACGAACGCATCAGATATCCAAAAATTCGAGTCATTGATATGGAGGGGGAGCAACTCGGCATCCTAACCCCCAAAGAAGCCTTGAAAATGGCTGAAGAAAAAGATCTAGATCTCGTATTAGTCAGTGATAAAGCCGATCCACCTGTTTGTCGGATCATGGATCATGGCAAATTCAAGTTTGAGCAAGAAAAGAAAGCCAGAGAAGCTCGCAAAAAACAACATACTTCTGATGTCAAAGAAGTAAAGATGCGCTACAAGATTGAGGAACATGACTATCAAGTGCGAATCAACCATGCTGAACGCTTCTTGAAAGAAGGCGATAAAGTCAAGGCAACGGTAATGTTTCGCGGTCGTGAAATTCAACACGTCGATCTTGCCGAAGTTTTACTTAATCGTATGGCTAAAGATCTTGAACCTGTTGCCGAAATCCAGCAATATCCTAAACGTGAAGGTCGAAATATCACCATGTTGATTGCTCCTAAAAAATAAAACCAAATAAAAAGCCTCGCATTGCGAGGCTTTTTATTTGGTCTTATAGCTATCCTAAATGTGTAAAAACTCAAGAAAGCTTAGGACAGTTTTTGAACAGAGTTTTCTGCGGTTTTTACTAAATTGTGACTTCGGGAATATCTTCGATATTGCTGAATAAGACGCTAGGTAACATATCACCCCGATCGCATCGATCGCGAAATTCACAATATTTACAATCACGACTATCAGAGGGTAACTTAGGATATTCCTGAGCTTGGGCGATCGCCGTCAAAATTTGGAATAGATTTTTTTCAGTGCGATCGTGAGCTACCTGCGAATAATTAATAATTACCGATTCGGCAGTATTAGCAAACCAATAGGTCATCGATAATTGCTCAGGTTTATATTCAGTAGTTTTGGCTAATAAATATAGATAAAGGCGAGTTTGCCAATTGTTTTTTAACTTGTCAGAGGCGATCGCTACTTGATGAGTTTTCCAATCAAGGATTTGCGCTTGGCGATCGCCCAAAATCAAAAAATCATAGATTGCAGTTAAGACAAAATGCCCTTGATCGTGATTACCATTCTGATTACGATGCTGATCACCCTCTATATCTATTTCTAGCGTGCGCCGATGCTCACAAAGGCGATCGCCATCGATCATCACTGGGGGGTGATCTTCAAAAGCGGCTAGCCATAACTGCAATTTCTCATCACTACCTGCTAGTGCCGATACATCCAGCCCAAGCTCTTTTTGTTGCATTAGCAAGTGAAAATTTGCCCCTAACAGCAAATTTTTTTTGCCCTCCAAATCAGCTTCAGGTAAACTTAGCTCTTCTAAAAAACTATATTGATACTTACGCCGACAAGTTTCCCAAATATTGAGATGCCCTTGCGAAATTGAAGTGATTGTTGAAATAGCTGTCATTGCAGATTTGCGTTCTTGTAGTACCATATCGTCAAACGATCGCCATCATCCATGAATTCACCCGTGAATGCGCCAGCCATTCCCAAATCTAATTCTTCAATGCGCCGATTTTTAAAAATCGTCAACCTGCGTCCAGACGAAGCTGAACGTACATTTTTGATGTTTTTATTTTACGGTGCAACATCGATCGGCGCAGTATGGCTTGAATATTCTAGCTCCACCTTATTTCTCGAAGCCTACACAGCCGAAAAACTGACTTGGGTATATATTGCCACCGCTTTCGTAGTGACTACTTTTGGGGTGTTTTATTCATGGTTGCAAAAACTATTTCCTTTGCGCTGGGTCATGTTGGGGATCTCCTGCCTGCTTGCCTTACCATTGCCCTTTGTATGGATGGGATTAGCGAATAAAGGCACATTTCTCTATGTGGCAGCCGTATTTGTGGCGCGTCTATGGGTTGAGGGCATTTATGTACTCAGTAATATTAATAATGATATTGCTGCCAACCAGTTATTTAATATTCGTGAAATTAAACGCGCATTTCCCCTAATTAGTACAGGGATCATTGTTGCCGAAATTGTGGGTGGTTTTTCCTATCCATTTTTGGTGGCTTGGGGTGGTGGAGCCGCAAATATGACGATCGCCACTTTTGTAATGTTATTTATCGGTTCGTGTGTACTTTTTTATCTGACTACTCGCTACCGACAAGCATTTCCCAACTCTGTCTATAACAGTGAAGAGGATGCAGAGATATCTGCTCGTGCTTTAAAGGGTAAAATCGGTAGATATGTCTGGCTTTTATTTGGTTTCTTTATTGCGGCTCAAGTTTTGTTTTTTATGATCGAGTTTCAGTATCAAAATCAACTCGAAATTCATCTAAAAACTGAAGAAGCGATCGGGAGCTTTTTGGGGATATTTGGCGGAATTATGGGAGTTTTTAAGCTTGCTTTGCAGCTTTTTGGCTCTAGTCGACTTATTGAGCGCATAGGTGTTTTTTTCGCAGTGATGATTCCACCCATAGGCATCATCATCACAGGCACTCTAGCGGGGTTTGCTCCGTTTGGTGTATTGATTGGTTTTGTAGTTCTGAAATTCTTTGATGAACTATTTCGGTTTACGATTGTGGCAGCAACTGCCCCCACACTCTTTCAGGCAGTACCAGATTTGTTACGCAGTCAGATTCAATCTTTTGTGAGAGGCATCGCCGATCCTTTGGCAACAGGTGGGGCAGGGGTTTTGATTTGGGTTGTTAGTGAAATTTTCAAAAAAAGCGGTATTAATTCAGCTATTTTCTCCCATTGGTTTGCGGGAGTTATTGTGGTTGTGGCAATCATCTGGGTAATAATTATTTGGCTGCTGCGACGAGGATATCTGGAGCTTTTAATCCAGAGTGTAGAACGTGGGCAACTGAGTCTATTAACAGTAGATCCTCGCGAAATGCGGCGAGCCGTATCTGAGTCGATGGCAAGAGCAGAAACTCAGATTGAGCAAGCAGTCTGTATTGACCTGTTGACGCAGGTAGCACCTCAGGCTGTGGGTGAGTCACTTGCACCATTGCTATCACAGATGACTCCAGATTTACAAGCGCAGAGCATCGAAGCCATGCTGGAAAATCCTGAGTCAAAGTATTTGCCACACATTAATGAAGTGATGCAATCACCGAATGCCTCGCCGCAGGTAAAAGCTTTATGTCTGCGTTATGTGCTTCTTGCTGACGAAAAAAATCGCGACATTGATAGTTTGCGAAAATACCTCGGACCAGAGCAAAATCCGATTATTCGTGGTACTGCTGTCGCTTTAATGATGCGACTGGGTGCTTCTTCACAGGTAGCCGAGGCGACGAATACTTTACGGCATATGATTACAAGTCCATCACAACCCGAACGAGTACTGGGCTGTAGGGCGCTGGCGGAAGCTGCTTTTATGCAGTCTTTGCGGTTTTATGTGCCGCAATTATTGCAAGATCCTTCGATTGAGGTGCGTTGTGCATTACTCAGGGCGATCGCCGCTACCCGTGCTAGTGAATATTTCCCATCGATTATTCGTGGTTTGCATTACAAAGCTACGCGCAAAGCCGCCCATCAAGCCTTAATAAATCTTGGTGATGACGCGATCCCCTCCTTACTCGAACTATCTTTTAACGATCATAGTCCTGACAATGTTCGCATCCAAGCGTGGGATATTCTAGGAGAAATTGGATCGGAAACTTCAATTTCTGTACTTGCCAACAATTTGTCTAAAGTTTGGGGTAAACATCGGCGACAAATTCTGCGTACCCTGATTCGGATTCCTCAAGAACAAGGTATTGAAGCGATTCTGGAACTGATGGGGCGTAGTGGTATTGAAAAAATGGTCATTCAAGAGCTTGGGGTGATGACTGAGGCTTGGGCAGGAGTTGTGGATTTTTCTGTAGATCAGCTCTCGACCACGGAAGCTGGGCTGTTGGTAGACTCTTTGCAAAATGAAGCAATCAATAGCTTAGAGCGAATTTTACTAATGATGAAATTACTTTATTCGGCATCAGCAATTCAGGCGGCGGCGTTTAATATTCTGTCTGACTCTAAAAGCAGTCTCGCTCGTGGCGTAGAAATCTTAGATAATACAGTTGACTTAAGTGTTAAACAAATTCTTTTGTCAGTGGTGGACAATCGCTCGATCGCGGATAAGTTAAGCGTGCTTGCAACCATCCATCCTTACCAGCCTCTACCCCCCGCCAAGCGTTTACAACAACTTATTGATTTGCGATACTGTCTATCGGATTGGACATTAGCTTGCTGTTTTCATGTGGCGCGTACTCAAAGTTGGAGTTTAACTGCGGGTACAATGTTGCAATGCCTAGAACATCCAACAGGGTTTGTCAGGGAGTCGGTGATCTCTTATTTGCAAGTAGCTTCGCCGCGATCGCTGATCAGAATTTTGCCGCGTTTATTAAAAGATCGCGATTCTTTGGTACTTGCTCAGGTGCGAGCTATTTCCTATTACTTTCAAAATAATGGGAAAAATACTCTAAATCTAAGTAATAATTTACAAAAAATTAAAGGCAATAATACTGAGATAAAAGCCAGAATGGGCGGCAAGCCAGAAGGGTATACGGGGGGATTAGGGAATGTTAACTAGTATTGAGAGACTATTATTAGTCCGCGGAGTGCCAATTTTTAAGGAGCTGCGCGATGAATTTTTGGTACGCCTTGCTTCGATCATGAATGAGGTTTCCTATCCATCGAGTAAGATGATTTTTGCGCAAGGTCAAGAAGGGCGATCGCTGTATATTGTCGTAGCAGGTCGGGTGCGAGTGCATTTAGAAGATAAGGATCTGGCAATTTTAGACAAGGGTAGTTGTTTTGGTGAAATGTCGCTGTTTGATGCTGAGCCGCGATCAGCTTCGGTGACGGCGATTTCTGGCTGCGATTGCCTAATCTTGACGCAACAACAACTTTATGAGGCGATCGATGAAACTCCCGACATTGCCGTAAATATTATTCGCCTGCTATCACGCCGTATCCGCAGCCAAAATTTACAACTCAAAGAATTAGAAGTTTCTAAGCCGTTATAAAGAATTGTCATAGGTTAATGCATGAGTGGCACTAATGCATGAGTGGCAGAATCAGAATAATAAAGTAATACACC
>JBBRQX010000135.1:0-7058 GCA_038225745.1 Pseudanabaenales cyanobacterium
AGACTTAGAGCCAGAAAACTTCATGTTGGTGTGTGGCTCTGCTAACCGAGCTAAATCTTGGTCATGTGAACATTGCGAGAATTGGAATAATATCAAAGACAAGTCTATTTGCATATCATGCTACTGGGCATATCCAGAAAATTACGCACACATTGCGATGCGACAGGTTAGGAGAGTAGATCTTCTGTGGGAAGGAGACGATGTAGGAATCTACGAAGCTTTAAAGCAAAGAGCTATCAGTTTAGAAAAAGAAATCCCTGAGTTTGTCAAGGAAATCATTGAACGAGAGATGGGGCGCGATGACGACGGCTAACACTAGTAGTTGAGTTCGGAGGGATTATTGACGATCGCCCCTTAAAATAAAACAAATCATTCGAGAATATTTGTGGTTGAGTGAGATCGCGAATTGCCTTTTACAAGCTTGAAAAGATGATTTTTGAGGCGATCGCCAAGCTTTGAAACAACCAAATAAAGTTTTGATATCCCAAGGCGATGTTGAAAACAGACTTCCCAGTATAAAAATAGACATTAAAACCCAAGAATTAGCGTTGCGGCGCGGAGCGCCGCAACGTCTAATCTTTCACTGGGAAGGGAGTAAGATCACTTCTATTAATTTAGATCCTAATCAACTAGAATAAGTAACGTTCAAGATAGAAATTCATTTAAGAAAAAATGTCAGCTATTCTTTTTGGATCAATCGGCGCGATCGCAGAGACTTCTGAACTTCAAAGGCTTGCTTTCAACCAAGCTTTCACGCTTCACAAACTTGACTGGCAATGGTCGAGAGATGAATATATAACTCTCCTTGAGAAGAGCGGTGGACAAAACCGAGTTTTAGACTATGCAAAATCTCTAGGAATATCGGTTGATGCAGAAGCCATTCATCATTCTAAGTCTGAAATTTTTCAGAAACTTCTGCAAGAGCGTCCGCTTGAAGCTCGCTCTGGAGTAGTTGAAGTTATGCAGATGGCAAAGCAAAGCGGTCTCAAGTTGGCATTTGTAACAGCAACCTCAAAACAAAACGTTATGTCAATCCTTGAAGCGCTTAAGAATGAGATAAATGAGAGCGATTTCGATTTGGTTGTTAGTGCATCTGACATCGAACATCCAAAGCCAGCCCCTGATGCCTATAATTTTGCATTAAAACAACTCGGTCAAATGCCTCAAAGCTGCGTTGCCGTTGAGGATAACTTCTGCGGTTTAGAGGCAGCTAAGGCTGCTGGCTTAGCTTGTATTGCCTTTCCAGGTGAGAATACGGCTCATCATAATTTTGAAGCCGCAGATCTGTGCGTGAATCGCTTGGACTTTAAGCAATTGCAACAATTTATCTCTGGCTAGGCTAAGTAGACGGGCAAAAGAAACCTTAAAAAACGAAAGCTGTAGCGCACATGTAGCGTGCGCTACAGCTTTTTAGTTTTTTGATTTTTTGGCTTATAAATTTGTAAGACTCCCCACAAACTCGCACTCATTATCATTAGCAATTACGACCTTAATTTCTTAGCCCAAGAAAAGCATCAAGTTCTGTAAAGATCTGTTAAGTTATATATGCGTCAAGATATTAAAAAAAATTATGACCAGCATCCAAGGGACTTATAGAGCAACAGAGAAAGCTTTTCATATCGAAAGTTATGAAAAATTGGATTTCAGCTTGATTTACGTTGATGGCGCTTTTGCGATCGCAAATCCAGAGATTGCCGATAGCTACCAACAACTGGGGCGTTGTTTGATGGTAGTCGATGAGAAGGTTTACGAACTCTACGGTCATCAGATCCGCGATTATTTCAAACATTATGAAATTAACTTGCAGGTTTTTACGGTTTCTATCAAAGAAACTGACAAAACCTTGAGAACCCTTGAGCGCATTGTTGACGCATTTGCAGATTTTGGTTTGCTTCGTAAAGAGCCTGTATTGGTTGTGGGCGGCGGGTTGACTACTGACGTTACTGGCTTTGCCTGCGCGACTTATCGCCGCCGCACAAACTATATTCGAGTCCCTACGACGCTGATCGGGCTGATCGATGCGAGTGTTGCCATTAAGGTTGCGGTCAATCACGGTAAATTAAAAAATCGATTGGGAGCATACCATGCATCTCAGAAAGTGATTTTAGACTTCTCTTTTCTAAAAACATTGCCAATCGATCAAGTTCGGAATGGCATGGCTGAATTGATTAAAATCGCTGTAGTTTCAAATCTTGAGATTTTTGAACTGCTAGAAAAATACGGCGAAGAGTTGTTGAATACTCGCTTTGGATATTTGAACGGTACATTGGAACTTCAAGAAGTAGCACACAAGGTCACTTACAATGCCATCAATACGATGCTTGGCTTAGAAGTTCCTAACCTGCACGAACTAGATTTAGATCGCGTCATTGCCTACGGTCACACTTGGAGTCCAACCTTGGAGTTAACTCCTGAGATTCCGATGTATCACGGTCATAGCGTCAACATTGACATGGCATTTTCGGCGACTATAGCTCAAATATGCGGCTTTATTTCGAGCACCGATCGCGATCGCATTTTAGGTCTGATGAGCCGAATTGGTTTGGCGATCAACAGTGTCTATCTCACACCTGAGTTGCTATGGAAGGCAACAGAATCAATCAGTCGAACTAGGGACGGACTTTTACGCGCAGCAGTGCCTAAGCCGATTGGAAGCTGTTACTTCATTAACGATCTAACTAGAGCGGACTTGGAACAAGCCTTAGAAATTCACAGAGAAATTTGTCGCGGTTATCCCAGAGGCGGCGATGGACAAGACATGTATATTCCCTATATCCCTTCTGGTGATGTAGTGAATCATACTGTTTCAGAAGGCGTGCCAGTATGATGCCAAGACCTGTTACACCTCTAAGTATTTTAGCTTCCAAGCTAGATTACCTCCGCAAGCAGATAGAGCCTTTGGCAAGTATTGACTCTAATCTCAAGTCCGAACTGAACCAAGCTTGCAAATTGGCAAGCGAGCTAGATCCATATATCAGTCGATGTACTTCACCTGAGTCTGCTGCTTTAGCGGCTCTAGAAGTTAGGACTCAAGCTGAAAATTGGAATCAGCACGCTTCCGATGGAGAAACGCAATTGCAACTGGAACAAGAAATGCTCTCAGGGCATGTTGAGGGGCAACTGCTAAAGTTTCTCGTAAGTGCAACCAAATCGAAGCGCGTACTGGAAATTGGCATGTTTACTGGATATTCTGCGCTTGCCATGGCTGAAGCTCTGCCTGACGATGGAGTACTTGTCGCCTGTGAAATTGATGGATTTGCTGCCAAATTTGCAGGAGAATCTTTTAAAGAATCTCCCCACGGTTCTAAGATTTCAGTCCGAGTCGGTTCAGCACTAACGACTTTGAAGCAACTAGTCGATGAGAATGAATCATTCGATTTCATTTTTATCGATGCAGATAAAGCTGGGTATATAGATTACTTAAATCTCGCGATCAATTCCTGCTTGCTGGCTCTAGGCGGTTTGATCTGCGTGGATAATACGCTTATGCAGGGTCAACCCTACATGCATGGTGTCGCAACTGCTAATGGTGAGGCGATCGCTGCTTTCAATCAAGCAGTTGTTGACGATCCTAGAGTAGAACAGGTGCTGATTCCATTGAGGGATGGTTTAACTTTAATCCGACGGGTTTAAAGAAGTTCCCCCAACCACTAAGTAGGTAATTTAAAAGGCTGTAGCGCACGCCGTGCGTGTGCTACAGCCTTTTAAGATTTCTTGCTTACTTATTTAAAATACTTTCAGTGAGCTCTATTTATGGATTTTGGCAATGTTACTTGAACATAAAAATATCAATCGAGCAATGACTGTCGTAAAAACTTTGGCAGTACTAGTTTTGCTTCAATTGGCATTTCCATTTAACTTAGCCTTAACTTCAGTTGCATTACTGAGGGCGCTTCTAGTCAAGCCATTTCAGCCGAAGAAGCCTGTTACTAGCTTTAAAACCATTTTAATTAGTGGCGGCAAAATGACTAAGGCTTTACAACTCGCGCGATCGTTTCATCGAGCGGGGCATCGAGTCATCTTAATAGAATCTAAAAAATATTGGCTGACTGGACATCGATTCTCTTGGGACATCGCCCGCTTTTACACAGTTCCCAATCCTGATTCTAGAGGTTATGCTGAGGCACTCTTAGATATTGTTAAAAGAGAAAACGTCGATGTTTATGTTCCAGTTTGCAGTCCTGTAGCAAGCTATTATGATGCCTTAGCCAAACAAGTGCTTTCACCGCATTGCGAAGTCATTCATGTCGATGCAGACATGGCTATGCAATTGGATGATAAGTATGAATTTTGGAAGATTGCAACTTCGTTAAGACTCTCAGTACCTGACTCTTACTATATTACCGATCTGCAAAAAGTATTAGATTTCGATTTCTCTAGGCGATCGCACAAATACATTCTTAAGAGCATCGCTTACGACTCAGTGCGGCGACTCGATCTAACCCTACTTCCCTGTGACGACCCATCTGCAACTCAGTCCTTTGTCAAAGATTTGCCAATTTCTGAAAAGAACCCTTGGATTATGCAGGCTTTTGTTTTAGGACAAGAGTATTGCACGCATAGTACGGTTCGCGATGGCGAGCTTAGAATGCATTGTTGCTGCAAGTCCTCAGGATTTCAGGTTAATTATGAAATGGTGCATCATCCAGAAATTGAAGCTTGGGTGAAACAATTTGTCGGCAGTTTAGGGTTGACTGGTCAAGTTTCCTTTGATTTTATGCAAGCGTTAGATGGAACCATTTATGCGATCGAGTGCAATCCAAGGACTCATTCAGCGATTACGATGTTTTACAATCATCCTCATGTGTCTAAAGCATATTTAGATCACGAACCTCTTTCTGCTCCTATTCAACCGCTTAAATCGAGTCGTCCTACTTATTGGCTTTACCATGAATTATGGCGATTTATCACCAATTTAAACTCATGGAATAAGACTTTGCAACGAGTTAAAATTATTCTCAATGGAAAAGATACAATCTTTGATTGGGAAGATCCACTTCCATTCTTGATGGTTCACCACTTACAGATTCCTTTATTATTGTTAGAGAATTTGATGCGGCTGAAAGGCTGGATTAGAATTGATTTTAATATTGGCAAACTTGTCGAATCGGCAGGAGATTAGCAATAATGATGCGTGTTTTGCACTTAGTTGGCTCTGCTTTTAATGATTTCTACTGCGATTTATCTCGTTTTTACGCCCAAGATTGTCTGGACGCAACGGCTGACGCAACCCAATATGAATTCCACATCGCTTATGTTACACCCGATCGCCTTTGGCGGTTTCCTAAATCTCTAGATCGAGATGCGATCGCTGCTGCCGAGATCTTAACTATTTCTGAAGCAGTTCAAGTTTTGATAGAACTCAAAATTGATGTCATGTTGCCGCAAATGTTTTGCATTGCAGGTATGACATCCTATAGAGCCTTATTCGATTTACTTAGCATTCCATATGTCGGAAATACACCAGATCTTATGGCATTAGCAGCAAACAAGGCAAGAACAAAGGCTATCGTTAGCGCCGCAGGAGTCAATGTGCCAGAAGGAGAAATTTTACGACTCGGGAATTTCCCAAAGATTGCTACTCCTGCGGTAGTTAAGCCAATAAACGCCGACAACTCCCAAGGTTTAGGACTGGTGAAGAATCCTTCTGAATATGATAAGGCTCTAAAAACTGCATTTTCCTTCTCAGATGAGATACTGGTGGAGAGATATATCGAACTTGGTAGAGAAGTAAGATGTGGGATTGTCGTTGAAAAGGGCAAACTTATTTGCTTGCCTTTAGAGGAGTATGCTTTAGATAAAAGTCAACCTTCTATTCGGAGATATGAGGATAAGCTCAAGCTTGATAGCGAAGGCGAACTGGCAGCTGTAGCCAAAGGTAATGAGAAATCATGGATTGTCGATCCTAGCGATCCAATTACTGCAAGAGTTTGGGAAGCGGCGCAAACCTGTCATGTCGCTTTGGGCTGTCGTCACTACAGTCTCTTTGATTTTCGGATTGATGCGAGCGATCGCCCTTGGTTCTTAGAGGCAGGGCTATATTGCTCTTTTGCTAAAAAAAGCGTTATTTCTGAAATGGCGAGAGCTTCAGGAATTCCGTTAAAGAGACTATTCCAAAATGCGATCAATAATGCTCTTGACATTTAAATTAAAGTTATAGCTGTCGCCGCTTGTATTAAAACAAAGCCCTAAAAATGGAAAGTGCCGTTTTCTATTTTTAGGGCTTTGTGTCGTAGCATACTTGGCGATCGCTATAGAATGTATAAGACAAGAACATATCTTTGAAACCTATGAACATCGAAACCCTTCTAGAATGTTTGAACTGGCGATATGCGACTAAGAAGTTTGACCCAAATCAGATCATTTCTGATGACACATGGCAAACTCTGTGCGAGGCTCTCGTCCTAACCCCTTCTTCCTACGGTTTACAGCCTTGGAAGTTTTGGGTCATAACCAACCAAAAACTTAAAGAAGAGCTAAAGCCATTATCTTGGAACCAAGCTCAAGTAACCGATTGTTCTCACTTCGTGGTGTTCTCTATTAAGAAGAACTTAACTGCTGATGGAGTAGATCGCTTTGTCGAGAGAACTGCAGAAGTGCGTGGAACTACTACTGAGTCTATGACTGCTTATCGGAACATTATAGTCGGCGATGTGATAGATGGTTCTCGCAGCTTGATCGTAAATGAGTGGGCTACCCGACAAGCCTATATAGCTTTGGGTAACTTTATGACATCTGCGGCTCTATTGGGCGTTGATACTTGTCCGATGGAAGGGATAGAACCTACTAACTACGATCGCCTTTTGGGGCTTTCTAGTAAGGGTTATGCAACAGTTGTCGCCTGTGCGGCTGGTTATCGCGCCGAAGATGATAAGTATGCAGGATTGGCGAAAGTTCGCTTTCCAATGTCTGAAGTAATTGAAACCTTATCTTGATTTTGAGACTTTGAACTCACGGGTGAGGGGGCTTACACCCCCTCATTTGGAATTTGTTATGGTTGGGCAAAATAGCGATCGCCTCTTACAAACTTGAGAAGATGATTGTTGAGGCGATCATTG
>JBBRQX010000136.1:0-7054 GCA_038225745.1 Pseudanabaenales cyanobacterium
AGGGATGGGTCATTGCAATGCACTTGGCTCAACATCACAACGCCAGAGAATCCTAAAAACTTGTCGTGCTTGGGCGATCGTGCCTTGGTGCGAACCACAAATAATCGCGAGATCAGTTTCAGAAAGGTTAAATCGTTCTTGTGCGCCAGTAATTGAGATGGGCAGAGCTTGAATTGGCTTTAGGCATGAACGCGCAAAGGTGGTCGTCTGGGGATCGCCTGCGGCTGAGAGAATTCGCCCCCGCGTATCTACTACAGCAGCTTGGCAACAGTGAATCGATTCGACAATGCCCTCACGGAGCAATTGCACGGTAATTTTATTCGCAGAGAAACGATTGCGCTTGCCAAGATTCATAAATTATTGCTTTAGGATCGCCATTCTCATCTTACGGTAAGAGCAGGATATATATGAAGATATGTAACAATTGTAGATACAAAGCTTATACATAAATATTCCCAATGGTTTTAACAAGTACTGAACCGATCGCTGGTCAATATTGGCTATGGCGCGAACAAAAAATTTATTTTGTCAAAGCAGGGCATAACTCTCAGCGTCCACCGTTGCTATTAGTGCATGGGTTTGGCGCATCTACTGATCATTGGCGCAAAAACATTTCGGAACTTAGTCAAGAGTTTGAAGTGTATGCGATCGACTTATTAGGTTTTGGGCGATCGCAAAAACCTGCATGGGAATATAGCGGTAATCTCTGGCGCGATCAGCTTCATGAATTTATTACCGAAAATATCCAACGCCCGACGGTAATTGCTGGCAATTCCCTTGGCGGTTACTCCTCTTTGTGTGTGGCGGCTGATTACCCGCAATCAGTGGCAGGCGTTGTCCTGCTCAATAGTGCGGGCCCATTTACCGACACTAATCCCCTTGGCGCGAAAAAAGTTAATCCGATGCAAAAGGCGATCGGGCAAACTATGCAGGGAGTTTTGCGCCAGTCTTGGGCAAATCAATTACTATTTGCCTTTGTTCGCCAAAAATCACGCATCCGTAGCACTTTGCTAAAGGTTTATTTAGATAAATCTGCCGTCACCGATCAATTAGTCGAAGAAATTTATCGCCCATCTTGTGATGAGGGTGCAGCGCAAGTTTTTGCGTCAGTATTTAGCACGCCCCAAGGTAAAAAAGTCGATGAATTATTAAAGGCGATCGCCTGTCCCCTATTAATGATTTGGGGTGAAGGTGATCCTTGGATGAATTCTCGTGCTAGGGGTGCAAAATTCCGCGAATTTTATCCATCACTGACCGAGCATTACATTAATTCAGGGCATTGCCCGCATGATGAAAGCCCAGATCTAGTCAATGGCTTAATTCGCGATTGGTACGCGACTTTGTAATCAAAAAGCTGTGGCGCACGCTCCGCGTGCGCCACAGCTTTTTGGGTTTTGATATGATTGTGTCTAGGTTGAAACCAGTAGTTCTTATAAAGGGTCGCAGGGCGAAGCCCCGCTTCGGTTTTTTCTTTCTGTCCATGTTGAAAACCAAAGTTTTCGACATGGACGGAGTATGTATTGAAAGAACAAAAAAAGATAAAAACAATGGCAACTTGGCAATGTATTAGCGGCTGTGGTGCTTGCTGTAATCTCGATCCCAGCGATCGCCCTGACCTTGCAGACTACCTCACTCCCGCCGAACTGCAACAATATTTGAGCATGGTGGGCCCTGATGGCTGGTGTATTAATTTTGATCGCCTCAAGCGCCAATGTGCAATCTACGATCAACGTCCGCGCTTTTGTCGAGTTGAACCCGAAACTTTTTATGACATGTTTGGCATTGAGCCAGAAGAACTAGATGAGTTTGCGATCGCCTGCTGCGAAGAAAACATCGAGTCGATCTATGGCGATCGCTCTCTGGAGCTACTACGTTTCGAGCAAACAATTCGTGCCACTGAAATTAGTTAAGTTAATCGTGACTACGAAGCGCTGGAATATCTTATGCAAGCCGTCGATCAAGGCAAAGTCCGCCAAGTTAGTTAATAATCCCCAATTTAGTTAGACTGGATTTCAGTCCTGAGGCTGTAAACTAAGATTGCCAAAATTGAAGTCTTGTATGTATGGGTTATTTGACCTATTCGCAGCTACGCTATCAACGCCGATCGCTATTTCATAAAATCGTTTATTGGTTGCTTTTTTGTGCGGTAGCGGTACTAATTGCGATCGCCGCGATCGCCTGTCAATCTCAGGCTGGAATAGTTCCGCCCTTACCGCAGCATCCGAATATTCAAGTATTTTTTAATCAGAATCAAGCCGCCCGATACACCGATCCCTATCGCAACATTGAGAGGCTCGGTGACAACCTCGAAAAAGTGCTAATTGATAATGTCAATAAAGCCAAGATTAGTCTTGATATTGCCGTCCAAGAATTGCGTTTACCCAATATTGCTAGAGCAATTATTGATGCAAAATTACGAGGTGTAAATGTTCGACTGATTCTCGAAAATAATTACAGTCGGGCTTGGAGCGAGCTTACGCCAGCCCAAGTTGAGAAGATGAATGTACGCGATCGCGATCGCTACAAAGAATTTCAAAAGTTTGCTGATATCGATAAAGACGGTCGTTTAAGTGAAGATGAATTAGATCGTCGTGATGCTTTAAGGTTGATCAAAGCGACTAATGTGCCTTGGATTGATGATACTGCTGATGGCTCAAAGGGCAGTGGGCTTATGCACCATAAGTTTATAGTGATTGATGATCAGATTGTCCTATTTGGCTCAGCCAATTACACCATGAGTGACATTCACGGCGACTTCACCAAGCCTGATACGAGAGGTAATGCCAACAACCTTTTGCGTATCGATAGCAAAGAACTTGCGGCTAAGTTCAAACAAGAATTTAAGATCATGTGGGGCGATGGACCAAATGGCAAACCCGACAGCATATTTGGCACAAAAAAGCTCTCTCGGAAAATTGATTATCTCGTTGTTGGCGGAGCGCAAATTCGCGTCAAATTCTCTCCCGATCCTGAAAATACGGCTCGCGAACAAACTAGTAATGGACTGATTGCCACCGCGATCGCAGGCGCTCAAAAAACTGTAGATATGGCTCTATTTGTCTTTTCTGAACAATTTATTTCCACCATTCTCGAAGAGCGCCAACAGGTAAATGTCCAGATTCGAGCGCTAGTAGAACCTAAATTTGCCTATCGGGATTATTCAGCGACTCTCAGCATGTGGGGATTACAGTCTAGCCAAGATTGCAAAACAGGCAAAAGCAGCGCGTGGAAACAACCAATTAAAACCGTTGGTATTCCCAATCTTGTCTCTGGAGATACGCTGCACCACAAGTTTGCAATTCTTGATCGCAATTTGATTTTGACAGGCTCACACAACTGGACAAAAGCGGCAAATCATCTAAATGATGAGATCTTGGTTGCGATTCAAAATGATATTGTGGCGGCGCATTATCAAAGGGAATACGATCGCCTGTATCAAGATGTCACTTTGGGGCCAACTGCAAAACTGGTGCAAGCTAATTCTCAAGGCTGTGTTGAAAGATTTGGGCGCAAGACCAAACCAACTGCTGAAGAATCAGAATCTTGATTTCAGAATTTTAATTATAGAGATCGCATGGCACTTAAGTTTTGTTAAGCTAGAGTGTCTGAAATTTTGCATTTTTAAAATTGCGTCACTATAAATATGATCAATCTGGTTCAAGCCGTCAAACCCACGATCGCATTTTCCCACTTGGGTTGCGAAAAGAACCGTGTCGATACGGAACATATGCTGGGCTTGTTAGTGCAAGCGGGTTATCAAGTCGATAGCAACGAAGAATTGGCTGATTATGTCATCGTCAACACCTGTAGCTTTATCGAGGATGCACGCCGTGAATCGGTGCGGACATTAGTTGAACTTGCCGAAATGGGCAAACGCATCGTCATTGCTGGCTGCATGGCGCAACATTTTCAACAAGAATTGCTGGATGAAATTCCTGAAGCAGTGGCACTTGTCGGGACGGGGGACTATCAAAAGATTGTCGATGTGATCGAACGCGCCGAAAAAGGCGAACGAGTTACCGAAATTACTCAAGTTCCCACCTATATTGCTGATGACACCGTGCCACGCTATCGCACTACCAACGAAGCCGTTGCCTATGTGCGGGTTGCTGAAGGCTGTGATTATCGTTGTGCATTTTGCATCATTCCCCATTTACGCGGCGATCAGCGATCGCGCACGATTGAGTCGATTGTGACTGAATGCGATCGGCTTGCCACTGAAGGCGTAAAAGAAATTATTTTAATTTCACAAATCACGACTAATTACGGCTTGGATATTTACGGTCAGCCGCGCCTTGCTGAGCTTTTAATTGCGCTTGGTCAAGTCGATGTGCCTTGGATCAGAATGCATTACGCCTATCCCACAGGACTCACCCCAAAAGTTATCAACGCGATGAAATCCACGCCCAACGTGGTTCCTTATCTTGATTTGCCATTGCAACATTCACACTCCGATGTCTTACGCGCGATGAATCGTCCTTGGCAAGGGCGGATTAATGACAAGATCATGGAGCAAATCAAAGTATCGCTTCCCAATGCGATTACCCGCACCACTTTTATTGTCGGCTTCCCCAACGAAACTGAGGAACAATTTGAGCATTTACTAGAATTTGTGAAACGCCATGAATTTGACCACGTAGGCGTATTCACCTTCTCCGCCGAAGAAGGTACAGCCGCTTTTGATTTGCCCAATCAATTGCCCGAAGAAGTCAAAGAAGAGCGCCGCGATCGCATCATGGCAGCTCAACAAGAAATCTCCTTCAAAAATAACCAGTTAGAAATTGGCAAAACCGTTGATGTCCTGATCGAGCAAGAAAATCCTGATACTGGCGAACTGATTGGGCGATCGGCAAGATTTGCTCCTGATGTTGATGGCGTTGTTTATGTACGCGATCCCTTGGGTAAGTCAACCCTTGGCTCGATTTTTTCTGTAAAAATTACCGCCGCCGATCATTACGACCTATTCGGTGAGATCGTCTAAAAGCGTTTTACGATCTAAATAGCACCTACCGCAGATTAAGAAAAAGCTCACATAAGACTTTCTTATAAAATCCCCGTTTTGCGGGGCTTTTACAAGAAATCTTGGTCTGTAAATACAAGTTGCAAGCTCATCACCCGACTGATGTAACTCTTGCCGCCTTAATTTGGTATATGTAACTACATAGTTTTTATCAAATTTATAGCAATGTGAGAAGAAATAACTTTTATATAACTTTTTAAAATCTTTTTACTAACTTTTGCATACCTCACAACAGTTTTTAATTTGAAAAATGGGGAATAATGAGGTCAGGAAATAGCAAACTAGTTTCTGCGATCAAACAAGCAAAAGTAATTGTTTAAGCAAACTGCTATTAAAAGACAAGTATATTAACCCTCTCAAAAAAGTTACAGGAAAGATAATGGATACAATTACTAAAGTTAACCAGCTATCCTTTCGTCAAGATTCAAATGGTGAAGCCGCTTTCATTATTAAACTTACAAATAGCAAATTCGATAGCATTGCAGGATCCGAGCTATTTGGTAAGGTTGAGGCTTGGGTTTCTGCTAATATCATGATGAACAATAAACAAGTTCCTGTCTTAATTGTTGATATGGAAAATGTAGAATTTATTGATAGTCAAGGTTTGCAAAAGCTGTTAGGGTGTCTCCAATTGATGCATTCACAAAAGAGTAATTTGTTACTCTGCTCTCAGCAACCTTCTGTACGTCTTGTATTTGAGATCACAAGAGTCGATCAGATGTTTGCTGTTTTGCCAAGTGTTGATACGTTTGTGAGTCAATCTGCTATTACGAAACAAACTCGTGAATATTTAGTAGCCGCTTAACATCTATCAAAATGGTAATTACTAACAAGTAAAAAGCTAGCAACAACTTGTATTGCTAGCTTTTTGCTTGTTAGTAAAATAATAATTTTCGAGAAATTGTCGCTATAACAATAGTGGCACATACGACTAAGAACTGACCTGATAAAACTTGGACAGAATATTGCCAGAATGAAGTTTGGATAGCGCCAAAATTGGGGATTTGAATTGCAACTAGATAAACTATGCCAATCAAATGAATTGCCAGCAATCCACCAAAACAACTGATTGCCATCCGCCCCAAACTTGGTGGTCTCAAAAAAGCTAAAAATCCACAGAGCCATCCACCAGCAACAAATCCAAGTAAATATCCAAACGCAGGAGATTTGAGATAACTCAATCCACCGCCTTGATAAAATACGCTAAATCCACTTAAACCCAAAATAATATAAGTGATTTGAGATAAGAGAGCAGCATAACGCCCACCAAGGCAACCTGTGAGCAGAACTGCGCCGATCTGCATCGTGACACTGATAGAGGAGATCGCCACATTATTTCCCTGACCTGTGAGGGATGGCAAAATCATGGAAGGTTGAATGAACGTGCTAGCAATTGTCAGCAATAGTCCAGACAAAGCCCACATTAGTTGTAACGGTTTTGGCACAAGTGTCTCAGTCAGAAAATAAATGCAATTAGATAATTATTCTGCATGTTTTACAGAATAAAATCGTACATGAATTTGGACTCGCAATTCATAAATTGCCATTACTCTACTTGAGCGAAGGCAACGATCGCATTTTGACCACCAAAGCCAAAACTGAAGTTAAGCGCATATTTGAGATCGGGCGATCGCATTACTTGTTGAACAAAGTCCAAATCAAAGGCAGGAGTTTGCATTCCAACGCAGGGCGGTAACAGGCGATCGCGCAAAGCTAACAGACAAAATGCAGCTTCGATCATGCCTGTTGCGCCGAGAGTGTGACCTGTTGCGCCTTTGGTAGCACTAACTTTAACGGTTGGGAAAATTTTTTGAATTAAGGCAGCTTCGCGAGCATCATTCATTTTGGTAGCGGTTCCGTGAACATTGATATAGCCAATATCGGCGGCGTTAATTTGCGATCGCCTCAGACAATCACTAATGGCGATCGCGGCACTTTTGTTATCAGGATTGGGACTAGTGGCATGGTAAGCATCATTAGTAATCCCCCAGCTCAAAACCCTACCGTAAATATTTGAACCGCGCCGTCTTGCTG
>JBBRQX010000137.1:0-7047 GCA_038225745.1 Pseudanabaenales cyanobacterium
TAAAGTAATTGGCTTAATGAATATCCAATACGCGGTACAGTTGAATAACAATAATCTCAAAGAGAGCAAAGTCTTCATCCTCGAAGCCAATCCTCGCGCCTCGCGGACTGTTCCCTATGTCAGCAAAGCAATTAACGTTCCCCTCGTTAACTATGCGTCACGGATCATGGCAGGTGCAACCCTTGCCGATCTTGCCTTTACAGAAGAGGTAATTCCTAAACATATCTCGATCAAGGAAGCCGTACTTCCCTTTGCCAAGTTTGCGGGAACCGATACGATTTTGGGGCCAGAGATGCGATCGACTGGCGAAGTCATGGGTATTGATACTGACTTTGGACGCGCCTTTGCCAAAGCTCAGCTTGGCGCAGGAACGCATTTACCGCTAGAAGGAACTGTGTTTATTTCGGTCAACGATCGCGATAAAAGCGGCATTTCCACGATTGCCGAAGCATTTATTGAACTTGGCTTTAAAGTCGTGGCAACCGAAGGAACCTATAAAATCCTCCGCCGCAACAATATCGAATCAAAGCAGGTTCTCAAAGTCCATGAAGGTCGTCCCCACATTGGTGACTCAATGAAAAACCGTCAAATCCAATTGATCGTCAATTCACCGAGTGGCGGAGAAGCGAAAGCCGATGGCAAAATGATTCGCCGTACAGCTCTTGCTTACAAGATCCCTGTAATTACCACCCTTGCTGGTGCAAAAGCCGCGATCGCCGCGATTCGCTCTTTACAAACTGGAGCGATTTCTGTAACTGCACTTCAGGATTATGCATAAAGGCGCTTTGCGCCTCTTTAGAGAAAACAAGATTGCAGCCCAAAGGGCTGCAATCTTGTTTTATTTTTGAAACTTGGCATATAATGATGTTAAATTTTGTAAAAATTCTAACTTATACATGACCACTACCATTGCTCCTGAAACAGCGACTCTTAAGTACGAAATTAAGGACATCAGCCTTGCGCCACTCGGCAAACAACGCATCGAATGGGCTAGCCGTGAAATGCCCGTATTGCGTCAAATTCGTGATCGCTTTGAAGCCGAGAAGCCCCTTGCAGGTATCCGCATTGCTGCTTGCTGCCACGTTACTACTGAAACCGCCAACCTTGCGATCGCCCTCAAAGCCGCAGGTGCAGATGCAATATTAATCGCTAGTAACCCACTATCGACTCAAGACGACGTTGCTGCTTCCTTGGTTTACGATCATGGGATTTCCGTATATGCGATCAAAGGCGAAGATAACGCCACATACCATCGTCACGTGGAAATGGCACTGGCTCACCGTCCCCACATCATCGTTGACGATGGTAGCGACGTAACCACAACTCTTGTATTGCACCACCCCGATCAAGTTTCAGAAATCATCGGAACCACCGAAGAAACCACCACAGGGATAGTTCGCCTCAATGCGATGTTCCGTGATGGCAAACTGACTTTCCCTGCGATCGCCGTTAACGATGCAGAAACCAAGCATTTCTTCGATAACCGCTACGGTACGGGTCAATCTACCCTCGACGGTATTCTCCGCGCTACCAATATTTTGTTGGCTGGCAAAGTGATCGTGGTTGCGGGCTATGGCTGGTGTGGTAAGGGCGTTGCTCTTCGCGCACGCGGCATGGGCGCAAACGTAGTTGTCACCGAAATCAATCCAGTTGCGGCGATCGAAGCTGCTATGGATGGCTTTAGTGTAATGACCATGAACGAAGCCTCTAAAGTTGGCGATATCTTCATCACCTTAACTGGCAACAAGCACGTTATCCGTCGCGAACATTTTGAAACCATGAAAGATGGTGCGATCGTCGCTAACGCTGGTCACTTCGATTTGGAAATCGACCTCGTTTCTCTAAATGACCTCACCGAATCTGCTAGCTTTGTGCGTAACTTCACTCAAGAGTATGTCCTCAAGACTGGCAAGTCGATCATCGTCATCGGTGAAGGTCGCTTAGTTAACCTTGCTGCGGCTGAAGGTCATCCTGCGAGTGTCATGGACATGAGCTTTGCAAACCAAGCTCTTGCTTGTGAGTTTCTCGTTAAGAACAAGGGTAATTTACCTGCTGGGGTTGTGCCAATTCCTAAGGATATCGATCAAGAGATTGCTCGCTTGAAGTTGCAAGCGATGGGGCTCACGATTGATACGCTTACTCCTGAGCAAGTCCATTATCTCAATTCTTGGACAGAAGGAACATAAAGTTTCTTAAAACAGAAGGAGCGCTTAGCGCTCCTTCTGTTTATTAATGGTTAGAGTGAACCAGATAAGTTTTTGAAACCGCCGCTTTGCGGCAGTTTCAAAAACTTATTTAGTTTCTATGGCAGGGTTTTGCGCTGTAAGCCGCTATATTAATTGAAATTTGCTACAAAAAACATGAACTTTTTAGAGCCACAGCAATTAGATAAAAGTATTCCCCATGCCGATCGCTACTGATTGCCGACTACTTTAGCGATCGTGGTAATTTCTGTGATTCCCTCGCTTTTTGATCATATATGGCGATCGCGACAGAATACCCATGATAGTTACTGCCTTCCCAGTGAAAGATTAGACGTTGCGGCGCTCCGCACTGTAACGCTAATTCTTGGGTTTTAATGTCTATTTTTATACTGGGCAGGGAATAGTAATAAAAAAGAGGGCGATCGCCCTCTTCTCTATTGGTGAAATTTCGCTTTTACAGATTACGCAGAAGCCAAGAAAGTTGATGAACTTCGTAGTTCTTCTAGAGAGTCACAGGGCGGAACCCCGCTTCGGATTTTTCTTTTTATCCATATTGAAAACTGAAGTTTTCAATATGGATAAAGTTTATTTAGCTTCTAGCAATCCTTTGAGCCGAATGCTTTCTAGTTCTAGGACTTTTATTGCTAAATTGCGATCGCGATTTAGCAAGTCATCAAAAGTATCTACAGGAATAGCTAAAATTCTAGTTGGGGTAGATTTAGCCGTAATTGTACCTACTAAATTTGTATGAGTTAGTACTTCCAATTCATCTAAGATTTTTCCAGGCAAAAGATAAGAGATCATCTCTGTTTGGTCTGCGCGGAGTATTCTGATTTCAACATGCCCTTCAATGAGTAGCAATAATTCCCGACAAGTATCTCCCGCTTCGGTAATATGTTCATCCTGCTGGAAAGATTTCACATAAGCGCGATCAGCTAGCTCTATTAAAATCTCATTGTCTAGAGGATGAAAGAAATCACTATTAAATAGATAAACAATTTTCTCTAGCATTGGGAAATTTACTAGATCTGCCGTCTGATCATTTTTAAGAATGACTGCCACTATATTTTCGGCTAATGGATGCTTACTACTTGCTGTCATCGCCAGTGAGCAACTAAGCGAAAAGTCTAGTTTTTGTAGGAGATATAAACTAGCAGATTGGATAAGAGGATTTTGTTCTTGTAAAAGAGTTGTTAATGTCTCAACAACTTCAGAAATCCCAATAGTCACTGAACAAGTGGTAGCCTGTGCCGATTTATTAAGAAGCTCAATAAGACTAGGTGTTAGTTTTTGCTGCCATTCAGAGTTGCCATCTTCTAAAATATCTTGCAAAACTGTAGACGATAGCTCCCCTAAACTACTAGCTATTTCGCTACCTTCTTTTATGCTTAATGCTGCGATCGCATCTAAGATCGCCAAAACCAATATTTTCTTTTTTCGCTGAATTGCTTCCAACAGAAGTGACACTACTGCTCTTTGATCTAGTAAAAGGGACTGATTGAGGCTGTGATCGGAGCGCAAGAGATGCCGTAGGCGATCAAGATAGAAATAAGATTTTTGTTTCAGAGATTGCTCTTGGTCAAAACCTTGCATAATTTCCTGTTCTTCAGTAGGCGAAATGCTATAGGTTTTGGCAACTCTCTGCGATGCCGTAATGATATCTAAATTTTGGAGATTGACTAATCTCTCAATAGATTTACGATATCCTGAAATACGCACTAAGTTTTCAAGGTTACGTTGAATACTAGGATCAAGAAGTTGGGGATCTTCTACTCCCAATTCTTCCAAAAGGTTACGATGATCGCTATCAGAAATATCTAGTTCCATACGGAGTTGACGCAGCAATTCTAAACTGCTAGATGAGTTGGTATATCCTTCCTCTAACGATTCACGTAAAACTCCTTTATATGCTTCGTATCGCTTTTGTTGAGTAAATTCAGGCAGGACTTTCACCAGCACATAAATTTCATGGGGATTGAGTTCTTCTAGATCTTTATCTTTGAAGTATTGTTTTAACGGGAAATTCATTTTAATTAGTTGTTTGCGAAACCTCCCTAATAGTCCTTCTTTAGCATATAGTTCAGGATCACGGCTGAGTGTCCGATAGAGCCATAATGTACTCAGTAGGACGATCACTATATCAATTGTTTCTTGAAAGAAATTGGGCAATAGGCGAATAAAGGGACGACCACCAAAAATGAAAAAGAGATTAAAAGCAATAAAAGTGCAGACACTAAATAAATGATGGCGGATTAAAGTAAGAGAAGTTTTTTGCTTACGGGAATTTAAATAAGAACGATAGATTCGCTCAGCGAGGCTACCAAATATATAACCTAGAGTTTACCAAAAAGTAAATGATCCCATTACTTAAGAAAATTGCTGCTATAGGAGTGGGCGATCCCAGTGATTTCTAAGGTAAATAAAGGATCGATTATTTTTTGACTGTCTCCTAAAGCGGTAAACAAGCCTAAAATAATCGGAACTGCTAAAATTTTAGGGATGGGAATAGACTGATTATATAAATACAATCCTGATGATAAGAGATTTTGGATAGAGTTCCCTTCCATTGCCCAAGCGCCAGAGAAATAATATTCCCAGCTCCCAGCATAGAGATAATAGTAGAAAAAATAACCAACAACTAAGCCTAAATAGCAGTAGTAAAGAAATTTGGATTCTGGTTTCTCAATGCTATCCCAGTACGATCGCTCTGAGTCAATATCAATACAAGGATTTTGACAGGCGACACAGGCACTTTGTTCTTTACCATCAACGATGGTACGGCACATCGATTGAGTAATAGTCTGCTCACTCATGTGCGCTTTACTTGCAAGTAGTCCAGATGGTTCGGCATATACTTTTTGGACAGGAGCCATCGGGCAGAAATAATTGCACCAAGTCTTGCCTCCGTAAAGAAATCCTACGGTAATTGCCGCAATAATAGTTCCTAATAACCAAATGCCTAGGGCGATCGCATTGCCATTAATAAATAAAATGCGGCAACATAGCCCAATAAATAGTAATCCAAACTGAAGATAGAAATAGTTCTGACCTAGCCAAGAATCTTTTTTGACTTTAGGAATTTCATAGCGAATTTTTCCTGTTTTACTGTCAGTCCTTTTAATTTGTCTTTGCCATCCTAGCGATCGCGGAATTTGTGATAGGAAGGAAAGTGGACAAATCCGTCGCCATAACTCATGTCCAAACACTAACAAAATAAAGATAGAACTGGGGACAATTATCCCCCAAAAGATTGGTGCGCCTAGAGGGTAAGGTTGCAGATCAAGGCAGGAGTTTTGTACAGGAATGCAATCCTCTGGTTTGACTCGAAAAGGACTCCAATATTGATCAGGTGCGGTAATTAGAGGTGAAATTGGATCATAAAATAGAGAAGCAATTAACAGTAGCCAAGCACAAGTCAGCACCCAACGTACACGATGAATTTGTCGCTCAGATATTTGAGAAAACATCTTTTTAAATTAATTTGTAGTGAGAGTAATTTGACAATGGCTTTAGCAATGCTAGCCGTCAGTTTATCAGAAAAATACATAGACTAAAACTTATCTTTACTATAGCAATAGTAGACTTTGCTCTATTAAGGCTTAACTTTTAAGATATCAAAAATAACCAATCAATCTTTCTCAGGTTTTTAGGTTACTAAATAAAAAGAAACCTTAAAACCCAAAAAGCTGTAGCGCTCGCGCAGAGTGCGCCACAGCTTTTTGGGTTTAATCATGCTTGCCTACTTAGTGACTAGATAAAGAACAGCAGTACCGTCATGCTTTAATTTTATTCAATAAGCTTCTGGCTCGACGGCTAAGCACTCTTTTAGTTAAAATTCCTTGCGAAGGGCTAAACAATAGCGCCAGCAAGAAAAAGCCCGTGATAACCAGCACGATCGCACTGCCCGATGGCACATTTTGATAATAGCTGACATACATGCCACTCACACTGGCGATCGCGCCAATTACTGAGCCTAAACCCATCATCAGATGGAGTTCTTTTACTAATAAATATGCTGTCGCGGCAGGACCAGTGAGGAGCGAAACCACTAAAACTACGCCGACAGACTGCATACTGGCGATAATTGTGAGGGTGATTCCTGCCATTAGTCCAAAGTGAATGAAATGTACGGGTAAACCCATCGCTTTGGCGGCTAAGGGATCGAAGCAATAGAAGATGAGTTCGCGATAGAAGATGGCAACACAGGATAGAACCGCGATCGCAATAATTAGCGTTCGCCAGAGATCGGTGCTGGTGACTCCCAAAATGTCGCCAAATAGAAAGCTATGTAGGTCTAGTTTGCTCTTGAGAACTGTAATCAGCATTACTCCTAATGCGAGAAATCCTGAGAACACTAAAGCCATCGCCGTATCGACTTTAACTTTAGAATGAGCCTGAATCCATGCCACCACAAAGGTGCTAATTGTCCCTGCGATGAATGCACCGAGAAAAATATCCATACCAATATAAAAGGCGATCGCAAGTCCGGGTAAGACTGCATGGGCAACGACATCGCCCAAGAGTCCCATATGCTGCACGATCAAGTAACTGCCAATTACAGCAGAGAGAATACCGATGAGAACACCAATAGCGATCGCATTTCGCATAAATTCAAAGCCTAAAGGCTCCATCAACCAAGTCAGCATAAAATAATTCCTAAAATATATTCAGTCTCTGCAACGCGATGCGCCGCATAGACTAGGTGAGTTCTTTTTGCATCAAAATCACGCTATCGCCATAGGCACGTTTGATGTTCTGGGTGGTAATCACATCATCTCGATTACCTTCTGCAATTAATTCTTTATTGAGCAATAATAGGCGATCGTAATTGTCCAAATTGGAA
>JBBRQX010000138.1:0-7035 GCA_038225745.1 Pseudanabaenales cyanobacterium
AAAACCAAGGTACACCTGCGGAGAGAACCTGATGTCCTTCAAAGGTCTGTTGCAATAAATAAATATCTTGGACAGCACGATTTATTGCTAGATTCAGTCCCTGATTATCAGTGCGGATCGTAGTAATTTTCTCTGTCCAAATCACTTCTTCTAGTGATTCTTCGGATTTTGCGTGGGCGAAATTAGTTGGCACACTCACCATAGAAGTGGGGCGATTGTTAGTAAATAGATGAATGCGATACCCTAACATGACCGACTGATGACTATCGAGAGTTAGGTTCCAAATTGCTGTATATCCTTTGATCTCATCTGGCTGAACCGCATGAAACTGAATGCGAGACTCCATCAATACGCCATCTAGTCCCTGATAGGCAAGCACTATTTGCCGTTTGGTATTGATATCTAGATCTGTATCTAGATCTGTGTTTCGACAAAAAGAATTCTTCCCTAAATCGGGAACACATATTAGGAGATCCCCTCTTTTTGCTCTCTTAGCACCTCTGACTTCAAACAAGTCCAAAAAATCCGCCCCAAAGCTGAGGCTCATCGTAAAACTAATCGGATGGGTGTTGTAGTTTGTAACTTGCATATGCTCAAACAAGCCCCCTTTGATCATAATTTCGCGATGGATACCGATCGTTTCTGTCTTAATTACATCTTCATTTTCCCCAATTTGGCGATTAGAACACAATACGACCATGTCAAAGCCTTTACGCGCTGTACTGCTAAACAAAATCGGCGATCGCCCTTCGATTTGCAACTCCGCGCGGCTCAAAAATCTTGTATCTCGACAAAACAAGCCCATGCTGCCCTCAATGCCGTCGGTACTACATCCCGTGTCGTAGATATTGCCCAATGTATCGGTGATTAAAAATAATTCATTATCTTTAAGTGTGAGTGTGGTGAGAGGGCGATCGCCTAGCTCACAAGCCCAATTCGCGATCGGGTTTTCACTAGCCAGTGTGAAGTTTCTGCCGTCAATTTCAATTATTTTGCTCATAATATTGTCCGTATTTATTTTGTGCCAATTTATTTAAGATCTCACCCTTAGCCCCTCTCCCTTTGGGCTACCGTGTACACACAAGTCCTATCTGTCTACGTTCTATGATTTAGATCCCCCTCAATCCCCCTTAAAAAGGGGGAGGAATATCTTCTCCCCCCTTTTTAAGGGGGGCTGGGGGGGATCTTTAGAATCTAACAACATCAATGATAACTTGTGCGTACACTGTAGCTCCCTTTGGGAGACGGAGGTGAGGGCAGCTTTTCTGTCTGCATAAGGTCAGTTAATTAAATTCTAGCGATCGCAATTCTTTGATCGCAACTTTCTTATGGATAGGCGTATTAAAAATATTTTTAAAATGTGATTTAGAATCTGACTTATTAAGATGACGCGGCTGTTCGTGCATAATCGATTGAGCCAATAGCTGTCGATAAAGATCGCTGATTTGAATCGCCACGCCGCTCCAAGTAAATCGTTGATTTACATTGGCTGAAGCAAGTTTTCGGAGTTTCCTTGCCCATAGATCGTCAAACAGAATTCGATGAATTCCATCCGCAAAAGCAGTGACATCATGTGGAGAAACTAATAAGCCTGTTTCTTCAGGAATAACTGTAAACTTCAATCCGCCCACATCTGAGGCAACTACTGGTGTACCGCAAGCCATAGCCTCGATCGCCACTAAGCCAAAGGGTTCGTAATGACTAGGAATCACGCAGACATCAGCAGCCGTATAGTAGAGTGGTAAAAGATCATGTCCAATTTGACCTGCAAAAAATACATCTAAATCCAGTCCCAACTCAGCGACAATTCCCTCAATTCTGATTCTCTCTTCACCATCTGGCATATGTGGCGAACTACCACCGACGATGACTAATTTGAGATTTTTTATATCCCGATGCTTCAGCAAAGCAAAGGTGCGTACCAAGGTTTCAATACCCTTACGCGGATCGAATCTACCAACATATAAAATAATTTGTTCGTGAGGATTGAGCTTTAATTGTTCGCGTGCGTCAGGTTTCGACATCAATCGAAAATTACTAGTGTCTGTCCCACAAGGAATCATTTCAATGGTTCCATAGCCAGAAATCAGCGATCGCAGAGTCTGTTCTTCTTGAGGACTAGTCGCTACGACACAACTTGCTTTCTCTAAAATTTCTCGTTCAACCTGAAAGCGCATATCCATACTGGCTGGACGATTTTGTACGGATTGATATTTGACAGCACCAAGGGAATGGTAAGTATGCACCAGTTGAATCGCACTGGTTTTTTGCAATTCCAAACCAACCCAAGCCGAAAGCCAATAATTAGTATGAACTAAGGGATAGTGATAACCATTTTTAGTTTGAAAAGTCTGGAATGACTGCACAAATTCTGGCATATGCTCAAGCAATCGATCCCTAGGAATATAACTGGCTGCACCAGCTTGGAGTCGAATCGTCCGACAATGGGGAGAATGCTGCACAATGTCGTCATCATCAGGATGGACTTTGCGCGTAAACATATCCACTTGCCAGCCTAAAGCTGCCAAATTCTCACCCACATGACGCACATAGACATTTTGTCCACCTGCTTCTTCTAAACCGATCGCCGCCGCAGGGTCGGCATGATCTGAGATGAGGGCGATCGCTTGTCTGTTTAAACTTTTCAAAATTTATCTCTTGATTACATCAAATTGTGAGTAAATTAATTGCTAGATTCTGTTAAAAGCCTTATAAAGCTTTTAACAGAATTTTGGTTTTTACTACAGCGCAAGGCGCTGTAAAGTCTTGACATGACCATTTTGAGAATATTTTTCCGCCAAAATCTTCTGATACGCTGCTTCATAGCCATCAGTCATCCGCTTTGCTGTGAAGTTCACTAAGACATGATCGCGACAGGCTCGCCGATCAAGCATGGCTGCTTTTGCGATCGCCTCTACACATTCCGCAACAGTCCGACAAAGAAAACCAGTTCGGTTTGGAGCAATGATTTCTGGCGCAGAACCCAGACTCATAGCAATTACAGGAGTTCCTGTTACCATTGACTCAATCATCACTAATCCGAAGGGTTCTTCCCATGTAATTGGGAACAGTGTTGCGACCGCGCCACCCATCAAGATGCTTTTTTGGCTATGGTTCGCCTCACCGAGAAATTCAATTTGAACACCATCAATGCGTGGTTTAATTTCCTGTTCATAATATTGCACGTCAACGGGATCGACTTTCCCCGCCATTTTGAGATGCCATCCCGATCGCTGGGCGATCTCGATTGCTAGATGCGCCCCCTTTTCAGGAGAGATGCGACCCAAAAAAGCCAGATAGGGCGGATGATCTGGCTGAGCATGAAATTTATAAGTGTCAGTATCGATACCGTTATATACCGTGGCGACATAGTTCAATCCTAACTTGCGATCGCGTTGAGAATTAGAAATACTGATAAAGGGCTGGTTTCGCACATGGGAGAACAGCTTCTCATTGTCAGGCGTGAAAATGCCGTGCAAGGTATGGATTGTCGGCGTTTTGACTAGCGTAGAATAGGGTATAGCAACACAGCCAACATGGGAGTGAATGATATCAAATTCTGAGGCTCTTTCATAAACGCGAGTCATGTTGAGCATATCGTAAATGTTCGGCTCCTGAACGCTTGTATCTAGCCGTAAAGCTTTAGGGTGAACTGATTCTAATTTGGCATGAGTTGTAGAATCTCCCGAAGCGAACAATGTCACATCATGTCCGCGACGCACTAATTCTTCAGTGAGTAAGCTCACGACCAGTTCAGTTCCTCCATATGCATGTGGTGGAACCTGTTCCCAAAGAGGGGCAACTTGGGCAATTCTCATAATCGATCTCCTGTATGGTGTTTTTTAGATGAACAGATATCTATTTAAAAAATATAAAATAGTTTCTGTTGATTTTTGAGAAGCTTCTGACTGCTCTTATAAAATTATTTGAGAATTGTTTAAGATCCCCCCCAGCCCCCCTTAAAAAGGGGGGAGAATTGATTCTTCCCCCTTTTTAAGGGGGATTGAGGGGGATCTTTTAGAGCTTTTAACCTTAAAAAGTAATTCTCAAGTACACTCTTATATATTTTTATGCTTTCGTGAGAACTGCTTGTAGTTTGGCTTCATCTTCTTTTGATAGTGAAGTTCTCAAAACTTTACCTTCAAATTTGCTGAGATCTTCTAAAACCTTGTCGGTGGTAGATTTTCGCACCAGAAAAAAGATTGCTGACGTGTTTGGCTCAATCGTGCTGCCAACTTCTCGAATGAAGTTGTCATCAATGCCAATGTCAGTCATTGCTCCTGAAATTGCGCCAGCAGCAGCGCCAACGACCCAACCAAGTAATGGATTGAAGAAGATAAAGCCAAATAACAATCCCCAAAATCCACCACTTAATGCTCCATTAGTTACGAGTTCTTGGGTTTGCTTCACTTTCACCTTGCCTTCTTTATTCCTGATCACGATCGCTGCGTCCTCAAGATCGAGAAGATAATCACGTTCAAGTTTTCTCAAATCAATCATCACCTCATCTGCTTTAAACTCATCTTTAAAGCCAATCACAATTAAGTCGCTCATGTTTTTCCTGTATTAAATAATAATTTGTGGTTGTGAAGGATTTGTGGACAGAGCCGCTTTGCCATCTTCTGGCGCGCGCATCTCGTCCAGTGAGATATTCGGTGTCTCGGTATAGACTGAACTGAGTAGGATGTCGAGAACTCCTTCTCGACGCGCCATCTCAATAGATTGATGCGTGATTAGCTCGCTGACATTGAGAATAACCGCATCTTGGCGATCAAGAATAGCCCGCGTCACAGGACGACCCAAAGCTCCCTTAACGCGCCGATCTTCGATTTCATTGGCACTCCATTTCTGGAAGTCGCTAGCAGTTTCTTGGACTTGATTCCATACTGCTCCTGCACCTTCCATGATTTGTTCACCTGCATTACTAGCTGTCGATTTAAACCGACTACCAACATCTGATGCGATCGCGCCCGTTTTGGTTTGCATAGTTGCGGTCGTTGACAAGCCGACAGAGCCGAGTAGCGCCTGTTCGCGATCGTAAGTTTTGGCGCGTTCGATCACCTGAGTTGTAACGATTTGCCCAGGAGCCGCGACAATGTAACCGTCCTCAGTTTGCACCATTTGCATCACCCGCCGTCCTTGAGCTTGTTCGACAGTCAAGCTGGCGATCGAATTTGTAGCACTTCGTCCTACAGCTTGGGCTTTCTCACTAGTAAATTGGGCGACTTCTTTAGCTTTTTCACTGGTGGCGTATGCAACTTCTTGGACTTTCTCACCAGTAATTTGCATGGCAGCTCTAACGCCACCAATCTGCTCTTGCATCAGATCGGCTGTCTCTGAAGGGATAAAAGCCACATCTTCACCAATTTTGATGGTCTGAGGTGCAGGTACAAAAGAGCGCCCAGAATAAGCGTCTGCAAATAGTCCGCCCGAAACTTCATACCCTTCTACTCGACCCGTCTGGTCATCGAAGTAAAGGTCAATCATAGTTCCGAGATCTCGACCATCTACAGTCATAATTCGAGTGTCTTTCAGAATGTTGTTATGGTCTAAAACCTCTTCAATTCTAGGTATTGTATTAGCTACTACGATAGAATCTCTAGAAGCAACAATCACTGCATCTGGACCGATCGCTTGCACTTCAGCTAACGGTAATACGCGCGCTGAGGTAAACCAACCACCTTCATCTACCAGAAAACCTAACAAAATATTATTGACTTGATCAAAAACTAAATCGGTTACAGTTTCAAATTTCTCACCAGTATCATAGGCGATTACTGGTTTGCCAAGCAGGTCTCTTCCCTTTCGCATGATTTACATCCTAATCTTGATTGAATTTTATTGAATTGCATTGAATCAAAGAAGCAAAGAGATTTGCTTCTTTAACTTCTATCGAACAATCTCACGGTCTTTAGAAGTTGCTGGGACAAGACTATTTGGACTTGTACTTTTACCAAAATTGGGAATCACGTCGATCACACCAATGTATTCCAGAGTTCCAGCCGTAGCGATCGCTAACAGCAAAAATACACCACTGTAAATCAATCCTTTATCAGAGCGTTTACCTACTAATCTTGGCATAATACTTTTTCATCCTCTCTAATGGAACACATTCACTTCAGTACTACGAAACTAAGTTAAATTAATAACTTTCAATTATCACTTTCGTAGGCGGCTGGGTTATTTCTTGAGTGAATTGAATGAGTTGATTAACTTAAGTTACAAAACGTAACAAAATAGGAATCGCCTTAAGCTGGTTGGAGATTATTAACTCGATGACCAGTATTAAGCAAAATCTCCTTAGCTGTAGTCACATCATCCTGTTCACCGATGATTACTACCAAAAAATTTCCTGCGGCGATCGCTGTTTCATATGTATTAGCGTCCGCTGCTGCAATTCCTGCGCCTACTAAAACCTTCTTCAATCCACCAGCTACTGCGATATCTTGCCAGTTTAGTGAACCAAATCCATGCTCAGAATTTTGATAATTTGTACCCAGCACCGAAATCTTTCCTCTGCTAATACCTGTATTGTGAATTTCCGTTGCAACATTTTCTGCGCTATTACTATCAGGAAAAATATCAGCAATAGTAAATTTCTCAATTACATGAAGAGGTTCCTGTTTTAGCTCGCCGACTTCTTCTATATACATCGGTGGCTCGACTGCATAGTTGTTCACCAATCCTTCTGTGTCTACGGTATAGCCGTCAGCGGTGTGAATACTGTCGGCATCCTCTGAGTTGTCAGGAGTATGCTTGTAGTCGCTTCCTTCTCGTTGTTTACGAGCGTCTGTTTCGGCTGGAACGATATTAGGATCGAAAGAATCGGTAGTTGATGCAACTTTAACTTCTGTACTCATAATGTTCTCTTCGCTAGAATCTAGCCCTGAAATTTAGATCTGCTCAACAGAATCAAATCAATAATTCTGTATGTACTATCAATTAATCTGACAGATCGTTGGGTTACTCGCTGATTGAATTGATTCAATTGATTAAATACGTTGCAAAACTTAAAGATAAGTAAGCATAATTAAA
>JBBRQX010000139.1:0-7016 GCA_038225745.1 Pseudanabaenales cyanobacterium
AGGCGATCGCGATCAATTACGACATCAGCTAGGCTAAGGCTGGCTCTCATACACGCTTGAAAATCGTCATCAAGTTCATTGTTTTGCCAGACATAACCATGACGATCCAGCGACACGATCGCTACATAGGATAGCAAATCTAATTTTTGAGAAGTTGATAGTACTTGGTTCTCAAGACTGGGTAAGCACTTAGTCTGCTCCCATCTTGTCAATAGCAGGTTTAAAATTTCCTGATAAAAGTTGGGTTTGAGATACTCGCAACTGTTAAAGGCGGTACAAAGATGCGCTAACAATAGCGGATTACTGGCAATTTCTGTTAGGGGTTGATTTGTGGCAAGTAGTTGCTGGAATTTTTCACTTCTTTTAGGCTTTTCTGGGCAAGTGGTTTGGAACCACTTGCTAGCAAATGTGGTAATTTGTGATTCTTTAAAAGGCGCAATTTCTAAAGTTAAAAATGATTCAAGAATATGACCATAGATCGGATTGCGAGTAGTAAATACCGTGCGATTCTGAGGATAGCGATCGCTAAAGTTCGAGATTTGTTGAGCTATCCCCGCACGATAAATTTCTGGCAAATCATCTAATCCATCCCATAGCAATAAAAAGCGTCCTTGACTTAATAATTGCGTTAGTAATTGTTCTAATACTTTAAGATCTGAAATTTGATCTAATAATCCATAATTAATGATTTGAGTTTTTAACCATCCAAATGGATTGCCGAAATCATTAAGCGAAACAAGCGATCGCAACGACAAAAATATCGGTAGATAGTCAGGTAAGATTTTGGCTTCGATGCAAGACATTGCCCAGTATTTGAGTAATGTCGTCTTACCTGCACCTAAACCGCCTACCAGTAGAATTTGTTTGGATGATTCTAAAGCTTGATTTGCCGATACTGTTGATGGATGGAGCTTGTCTAGATAAAAGCGATCGTATTGTTCAGCACGTATGTTCGCAAAAGTTTCATTAAGATCGAGATATTGGCTACTCGGCAAACTAGTAAAAACATCAACCTCTGTATATAAGTCATGCAAATAGAGTGGAGTATTAATATCAATTACTCTAAGGCGATCGCATTGACGTATTAAAGCAGAAAAGATGTTTTGACGAATTATCTGAAAAGAATTATCAAAGTTTATTTGTGGATTTACAGATTGACTATTACTTAAGCTTTGATTGATATTTTCTGGTGACGAAATATCATCTAGATTTGCAATTAATGCAGAATTATAAATAATTGGGCTAGGAACTTGCAGATTGGTAATGTCTTTGTTTTCTGCTAAAGGAGGCTTTAAAGAAATATTTAGCTTTTCACAGACTAAATCATAGCTATTGCGATCAACGATTTCGCCATTCAAGAAATTTTCAACGAGTTGCACAGCAAGATTAAGCTCAGTCGCCAACTGTAAAGGTGTATACCCTTTGAGTAAAATTTCGTCTTGCGCTCTACTAAGGATATCTGACGATGCTCTTAGCATTAAGGCTTCAACCATGTTTTTAATTCCTCTTTTGCCTATTTTTGGGTATACATTGTAATCAAAAATTAGTTTAATCAATGTACCTATTAGTATTATCTAATACAGCGCTTTGCGCTGCCATGAAACCAGAGAAATTTTTGAAAGCGCCGTTTCGCGGCACTTTCAAAAATTTCTCTGTACCCTTTAAAGCCTCAACAGGCTGTATTGTCTATTTAAGTGAAGTTAATCCAATGAATTTATTAACATTAGCGATCGATGTGGGCGGAAGTAGTATCAAAGCAATCATATTGCGTGATGATGCTAAAAATATCTCAGCCCGATCGCTTATTAATACGCCTCGTCCTGCCACTCCCGACGCGATCGTGGCGACATTAATTGATTTGATCGCCACAATGGGGAATTACGATCGCCTTGCGATTGGTTTTCCCAGTGTGGTCGAAGCTGGAACCACGAGGGGCGCGATTAACTTACATCCTAACTGGGACGGCTTTCCCTTGGCGCAGGTGCTGCATAATAAATTGGGTAAACCGATCAAGATTGCCAATGATGCTGATGTGCAAGGTTGTGGGGCGATCGCAGGGCATGGCGTAGAGTTAGTCGTTACTTTAGGTACTGGTTTTGGGTCGTCACTATTTCTCAATGGCAAGCTGTTGCCCAATCTGGAATTAGGTCAACATATTTTTGGTGATCGCGAAACCTACGAAGATCGGTTAGGTCAAGCGGCTTTAGATCGCGTTGGAGTGGAAGTATGGAATGCGAGATTATCAGAGGCGATCGCCACACTTTATAAATTATTTAACTACGATCATCTCTACATCGGCGGCGGCAATGCTCGCTTAGTTATCTTAGATTTGCCGCCAAATTTAACTAACAAAGTAGCGATCGTTTCTAATGACTTGGGACTGATTGGCGGACTCGCCTTGTGGCAACATTTCTAAGAATTTCTGGACGCATTGCGCCCAGAAATTCTTAGAGATATCGTTTAGCGATCGCTTATTGGCATATAAGTTACATCATGTAATCCTGTATAAACCTGCGTAGGACGGAAGAGACGATTATCGGAAAGCTGCTCTTTCCAATGCGCTAGCCACCCTGGTACACGGGCGATCGCAAAAATAGTCGTGAACAAATTACTAGGAATACCCAGCTTTTTGTAAACCAATCCCGAATAGAAATCCACGTTCGGATGAATACCCTTGCTCGAAAGCTTATCAAAGGCTTGCTTCTCAAGCTCTAAGGCAATGTCATAGTAAGGATCATGACCAAACTCATCGAACATCTTATGAACTAGATCTTGTAAAACGATCGCACGGGGATCTTTGACCTTATAAATGCGATGTCCAAAGCCCATCAGCTTCTCCTTACGCTCAATCTTGCGCTCAAGATAAGCAGTTACATTTTCGGGTGAGCCAATTTCTTCGAGCATCATCATCACCTGCTCGTTAGCGCCACCATGCAAGGGGCCCGCCAAAGTGCCGATCGCCGAAGTCATCACCGCATAGGGATCGGTCAAAGTCGAAGCAGTTACCAACGCCGCAAAAGTTGAAGCATTAACGGTATGCTCAGCATGAAGAGTAAGGCATACATCAAAAACATAGGCGGCAAGGGGATCAGGAACTTTCTCGCTCAACATGTAGAGAAAATTAGAAGCATAATCCAAATCATCGCGGGGCATCACAGGATCATTGCCTTGACGCATCATATGAAAGGCTGCCACCATCGTTGGCACTTTCGCTAGCAGTCGTACCGTCGCCTGATAAATATAGTCCGCATCATGAAAATTACCCAAAGGATAAAACATCCCCAACGCCGCCACACTAGTTTGCAGTGCATCCATGGGATGAGCGTTGTCAGGAAATGACTTGATCATGTCCCGAATTCGATATTTGATTCTCCTACGATGGGTGAGATCGTGTTCAAATTCTTCTAGCTGAATAGCTTTTGGCAATTCACCGAAGATTAGTAAGTAGCTGATTTCAAGGAAATGACTATGCTTGCAAAGATCCTCAATGCGGATACCGCGATATTCGAGCAAGCCTGTTTGACCATCCACATAACTTATATTTGACTGGGTGGCAGGAACCCCCTCTAAACCAGGCTTATATTCTCCGATCGCCATATCTTAGCTACCTTACAAGATTAATTTGTTTAATTTATTAGCCTATTTTATCGCTATGTATGTTTGTGACTGTACATACCTAACAATCAGCCCAAATAATAAGGGAGAACACAAAGTGTCCTCCCTTATTATTTGGGCTTTATTCCGAAATTATTGAAAAGGGTTGTTACCTTGTTTGCCAAATAGGGAAGCTTCACCCTTAATGACGGCTTTGCCGAGGTTAAAGGCTGCCCATAAAACGACTAGTCCGACTGGCCCCAACACGATTAATATTCTTAAATCCATGTATTTATACCTATTGTGTAGAAATGTTAGAAATTGCTTTTACCTCTCATTATGCCAGCAAAGCCAGCAATTCTGATTATGAAAATTTAGGTTGATTGAAACGCTACACCAATCAGGTTCTCAATCAACATCGACCATGAGATGCGATGATTTAATTTGTTGTTTGTCTAGCTTTAAACTTTTATGGAATACTGGCAAGCTTTTGTCCTAGGCATCGTACAGGGGCTAACTGAATTTTTGCCGATTAGTAGTACAGCACATCTTAAAGTTGTGCCTGTGATATTTGGCTGGAAAATCGCAGGCGTGCCTTTTGATCAGGTTGTGGGCGCATCTTTTGACTTAGTGATTCAGCTTGGCAGCATTGTGGCAGTTGTTAGCTATTTCTGGAAAGATCTTAGCCATATTACCTTGGGCAGTATCAAGGCTGTGCGCGAAAAGAACTACAAATCCCATGATTTTCAGATGGCGAAGGCGATCGCCCTAGGGACAATTCCGATTTTGCTCGGCGGCTTGCTAATTAAAGTTTTTATTCCAGATTTCGACAAGTCACCATTGCGAAGTCTGGCAGCGATCGCGATCGCCTCAATTGTCATGTCGAGTGTACTTGCTTTAGCCGAAATATTTGGACAACGTAGCAAGACCGAAAAGCGCTCCTTTAAGAGCGTGCGGGTGATTGATGGCATTTTGATGGGTTTGGCACAAACAATGGCGATCGTTCCGGGGGTATCGCGCTCTGGCTCGACCTTAACCGCAGGTTTATTTTTAGGCTTAGATCGCGTGGCTGCCACGCGATTTTCATTTTTGTTAGGTATTCCCGCCATTACGATCGCAGGTTTGGTCGAGTTAGTGGGCATTATTAAAAGAGGCTTTGGTGAAGTTGGTGTCGGTCAGTTGGCGATCGGGCTACTGTCTTCAGTGATTTTTTCTTATCTCGCGATCGCATGGCTACTAAAATTTTTCCAAACTCACACGACTTGGGTATTTGTCGGCTATCGCTTGATCTTTGGCACTTTGCTACTTACCAGCCTAGGACTAGGCTGGCTCAAATAAAACAAGGGGCTTAAGCCTCTTCCCAGTAAAAGACTAGTGTTGCGGCGCTCCACGCCGCAACACTAATCTTTTACTGGGAAGAGAACAAGAGATTTTTTGCTAAGTAGAAATTTATTTGAAGTTTTCATGTATAGTTATAGATCGCAAGATCCTTCATGCTCGGATCGGGTTATTTGAAAAATTGGTAAAACTAAATTTCCCAATACCCGTACGGCATCTACTGAGTATTTAAACACCATGAGCTACGCAATCATTGAAACAGGCGGTAAGCAATATCGCGTCGAAGTCGGTAGATTTTATGACGTTGAGCTACTTACAGCCGAAGAAGACAGCAAACTGACCATTGACAAAGTTTTCTTTGTCAATATGGACGGTGACATTACCATCGGTCAGCCCCTAGTCGATAGCGCCACTGTAGAAGTTACGGTAATGCGCCATCACAAGGCGAAAAAAGTAATCGTTTACAAAATGCGCCCTAAAAAGAAAACTCGCAGAAAGAACGGTCACCGTCAGCCTCTGACACGTATCATGGTTGAAGCAATCAATCTAAGCGCTCAGGCTGCTTAAATCCAGTTATCGCAAATACACGGCGAGACGCGACGGGTGTTTGCAATTATCTTTTAATTTTTAAGAGGATACAAAACAAATGGCACATAAGAAGGGTACGGGTAGTACAAGAAACGGTCGTGACTCTAATGCTAAGCGCCTCGGCGTAAAGCGTTTTGGCGGTCAGGTCGTCAAGTCTGGAACCATTATTGTCCGTCAACGCGGCACTAAGTTTCACCCCGGAAATAACGTCGGTCGCGGTAGCGATGACACATTGTTTGCAACTGTTGATGGCGTTGTTACATTTGAGCGTTTCGGCAAAACTCGTAAGCGAATCAGCGTTTATGCGCCTGTAGCTGTAGAAGTTGCAGAAATTGAAGTTGCAGAAATTGCTGCTTAGACCAAAAAAAAGAGCGCTAAGCGCTCTTTTTTAATTTTTATTAGAGGTTGTGCTTTGCACAGCCTCTGTTTTTGTTTTTTAACCCATAATTTGGGGTACGCGGAAAAAATCTTCTTCGCGATCGGGGGCGCAGTTTAGTAATATTTCGCGATCTTCAAATGGCTGAAGGATATCAGGGCGCGTAATATTGACCGTATTCACGGCTCTAGTCGTAGGCTCAACCCCTTCAAGTAAAGGATCGAGTTCATTTAGCTGTTGAAAATAGTCCAAAATGCTATCTAGCTGCTTTGTAAAAGAAATTTCTTCAGCTTCAGTTAGTTGTAAACGCCCCAATCGGGCGACGTGACGGACTTGTTCTCTGTCGATCATGATATCTGGGTAAATAATAGTTAAGTCAGGGCAAGGGGCTTAAGCCCCTTGCCAGCGTAAAAGTAGATATTAAAAGCCAAGAATTGGCGACGCACTGCGCCGCAACGTCTAACCTTTCACTGGGAAGGGAGTAGGTTAATTTTAGAAAAAGAGATTTATATCGGCTCGGCCTGTGGTTTTCAGCCAGTTTTGAGCTTCGATATAGTTGTTTGGGGCGAGGCGAATTGCTCTTACCCAGTGTTCAGCCGCGATGTTGAAGTACTTATCGGATTGTTCTTCACCTTGAGCATTTTCGCCTTTATGGTGATAAATCACCGCCACATTGTTCAGGGCTTGTGGCATTCGAGGATTCAGATCGATCGCCTGCTCATAATATTCCAAGGCTTTTTCATGATCGCCATTGCTGGCATAAATCAAGCCCATGTTGTAATACACATAGCTGCGATCGTAAGTATTCTCCTCAAGGCTGAGAGCTTCCTCGTAGTTGGCTAAAGCCTCAGCATATTCGCCATCGCCTTGGGCAGACATACCGTCACGATAGTAAGCAAAAGCTTCTTTTTCTTTTTGGCTAGCAGGAAAGAGTTTTAAAATCGTGTCGGCAATAACGGTGAAGGTTTGATCGACGAAGTTGTCATTACGTTGCGATCTAGGCATAGTTCTTTATAAATTTGCAGTCAATTACTATTTAGCATATCAAAAGCTTGATATAGATGAGGTTTAGTTTTTTGACACTCTCAGCGAGTTAACGCGACTGAGATTCCTGATTCAG
>JBBRQX010000140.1:0-6962 GCA_038225745.1 Pseudanabaenales cyanobacterium
CCAAAGTTTCTAATCTTGGTAAAAATAATAAGCCGCGATCGCTAAGCTTTTGCAAAGCCACAAGATCGACAAATTCATTCTCAAAGGTAATCGCTTGGCAATGTTCAGCGAGCTTGGCTGTAACGATCGCATCAGCAACATCGCCATAAATTACGCGATCGGCAACATTCACGGCTGAGTCATCAGGACTTGCTGCTTGCACAGTTAGTTCAATCCCAAGATATTTGGCGGCGATCGCCATCATCCATGCCAACTGACCGCCACCAATTACCCCGATTTTTTGCCGAATCGCCACTAAAAAATTCCTGAATCAATATTTCTATAATTTAACAAATAGCGTTTCATTATAGCTTGACGGTTCCGCTATCTTAAAAAACGAAAAAATGAGTAGCGCCGCTACTCATTTTTTGTTACAGCCTATTGAGGGGTTTAGATATGTGCTGCACGTTTGTAAGCTTCATCCAAAACTTCACTCAGAGTTGGATGAGCATGAACGATTGTGGCTAATTTCTGGACAGTGGCGCGATCGCGTATCGCCGCAGAAGCCTCATGAATCAAATCTGAAGCATGAATACCAATAATATGTGCGCCCAAAAGTTCGCCTGTATCGACACGGTAAATAATCTTCGCTAAACCATCGGTTTCTCCCTCAGCGATCGCCTTAGAATTTCCCTTAAAGTAAGACTTCGTAGTCGCCACCTTAAAGCCTTCCAGAGTTCCCTTTTCCTTAGCCTGTGGCTCCGTCAAACCGACAAAGCTAATTTCAGGATGCGTAAAAGCAGCCGCAGGAATGCTTTGATAATCAACCGTGGCAGGGCGATCGCAAATATTTTCTACCGCCACAATGCCCTGAGCCGAAGCCGCATGAGCAAGCATCATCTTGCCAGTCGCATCGCCGATCGCCCAAAGATGTGGGACGGAAGTTGCCATCTTGTCATCAATATCAATAAATCCACGTTGATTTGGCGCAATTCCCACGCTTTCTAAACCAAGATCTTTAGTAAGCGGAATCCGACCAGTCGCCACCAGACAAGCATCAACTTCTAAAACTTCGACTACTTTCTTCGTTTTAGCATCGGTAAGTTCAATCCTAACTGGCGAACCTGCGGTGATTTTAGTCGCGAATACACCTGTTCTCGTTTCAATGTCGCGAGGCTTTAGCAATATACGCTCTGCGAT
Organism: Pseudanabaenales cyanobacterium; assembly: GCA_038225745.1. GTDB lineage: Bacteria > Cyanobacteriota > Cyanobacteriia > Pseudanabaenales > Pseudanabaenaceae > Pseudanabaena. Next base: position 1,180 of record JBBRQX010000140.1, read on the forward strand.
CTTGGCAATATCTGGATCAAACCCCGGCATCAATATATCTAACGCTTCGATCATCGTCACTTCTGAACCAAGCGCCGTATAGACATCTGCAAATTCTAGACCGATATAGCCACTACCGATGATCGCAATCCACTGCGGTAAAGCTTCCAAACGCACTGCCTGATCGCTAGTAAATACAGTTTTGCCATCAAGCTCAACGCCGCGTGGCACAAATGGCTCGGAACCTGTCGCGAGAATAATATCTCTAGCGCTATAAATCTTGTCGCCAACGCTAACTTTTTGCACACCCGCCACCCGACCGCGACCTTGCAAAATATCTACGCCTAATTTTTTAAGGCTATTGGTTAAGTCACCGCGCAATTTTAGGACTAAGTTATCAGCATGACTAGCGATCGCACTGCGATCGAAAGTCACCTCACCGATATCAATACCCAGCGCCTTGAGATGAGACTTTGCCCGCATTTCGCGCACCCGACCCGAAGCCGCCAACAATGCCTTTGAGGGAATACAGCCACGATTGACACAAGTTCCGCCCATCACACCATCTTCAACGATCGCCGTCTTCAATCCACAGGCAACGGCATGAAGCGCAGCACCATGTCCACCAACACCCGCACCAACAATGATCAAATCGTAATCAAACTTTTCCGACACCTAATCTTTCTCCATTAATATCTATCTACTATTTTGGCATCGTTTTGACATTGCGATAGCCTTGACAAGATATAGCTGTTAAAGTTTTCATACCAAAAACATAAGGCGATCGGCTACCCCAAATAGGAAATAGTGGTTAAATGCTTTTCTGCACCTTCTCCTAAAATCCAACGAATAGTTGTAAAGAATGCTGGCCAATCATGTTTGCCATCACCGAAACGTTCTGAGGCAATTTGCTTTTTCAGTAAAATTGGATTAATTAAACCATCATCTCGATTGTCAAGTTCTTTGGTTATTTCAGCAATTATAGCTACTCTTTCATTTTTCAAACGTTGAACATTAAGTCCCAACTTTTGAATAGTGAATTGAATATATTCAATGGGGATACCAGCATTTTCGCAAGCATTTTCGTCAGGTCTAATTTCACCATCTAAACTGCTAAAACGAAATAATCTGAATGTTGGCAATTCAAGAGGATTTAACAATTTGCCATCGGGAATAAAGTCAGCTTTAGCGGCACTACAACAGGCAACTCTATTAGGTGGTTGTGAGATCCTACGCTCATTTTCTTCCTCAGAGACATCAACATTTTCCATACCTCCTTTACAATTAGCCAGCATATTTTGCCAGTCTAGATCGTAGTTATTTGCTTGAGTGGATTGATTTCGCGGAATAAAATGCTCGACACAACGATCTTGGGGATGTAGATCGATTTCACAATAAGCACAAAGCCCTTTTTGATCAATTACAAGCGTTTTACGAACAGACTTATAAGCACTATTCCTTCTGAAACTTTTCCATTCTTTAGATTGATTATCATCTTTTTTCTTGTGTTTCTTAAGCTCATCTGGCTCTGGAGATTTAAGCACATTTTTCATGCGGTCATTTCACGCTCCAATCGACGGATTTGCATGTCGGCTCTAGTAATATCTGGATCAAATGATTTCCAGTCTTGTAATTTATCTCGCAGTTGTTTTGCCTCTTCTAAATTACCATTATCGATCGTATCAAAAAGCGCTGTTAATGTCCTTGACTCTTCGGTGTCTGGGCGCAGATTATCTAGCCCTAAAACATAGCGCACAATATCAGAGCTTTTCATCCCTCTAGTCGGTGAGGGACATTCTTTGATTTGATAGTCTTCTAAAATTTTGACCTGATGGCGTTCTACAGTGGTAACGATTTCGGGGCTATGGGTTGTAGCAATAATTTGAGTATTAGGAAATACTTTGCGGAGGTCAGGAATGATTTTTTGCTGCCAAGTTGGGTGTAGGTGCAAATCTAACTCGTCAATCATTAATGTAGCTTCAGCTTCTAATGGGTTTTCCATATCTGGGTTTGCTTGTGCTAAACGTCTTGCAAAGTCCATTACAAGAGCTAGCATATTTCGATAGCCTGAACTTAATTGATTAAGTGACAGTTCAATTTTTTCACCAGTTTCTGTTTCCCATTCAACCATTAACTTAGCTGAATTTGTCTGTGAAAAATACACACGTGCATTTGGAGCAATAATGGTAGAGACTGCTTTTCGTATTTGCTTTAAATCAGAAAATTCAAAATTAACATCGCCTCTTGTTTGACCTTCACTCAATTCGTGAAATCTACGAATAAAGAACCAGTTAGCTAAATCCGTAAAATTTGCGGATGCATTAAGAGCTTCTTTGAAAGCTTCAAATTTATCAGGTGATTGATTAAAGACATCTTTAATCTTAATAATACCTTTTCGATTTTCTTTATAATAAATTATAAGACCAAGCCTATTGTCTTCTCTTTCACTTTGGTATTTATCATTTATTAAACTAATCAATTTAATAAGTTTTGAGCTTCTAAAATCTACGTCAAAACCTATACTATCTTCATCAGCAAAAATATTTCTATCTTCATGCGAAAAAATATTTTTATATTCAATCGACCATTTTGGAAAGCCTTTAATTAAAGCCTCAAATTCTGGAGTGACGCGCTTATTTTTTTGTTTAATATTATTTTTTTGAACTGACAAATCGCTTTTAAAAACAGGAGACTTATCCTGATTTTGATCTGCAATTCGCTGAATTTGCGATATATAAGGATACATAGCAGCAGCGATCGCATCTAATACTGCACTTTTACCAGAGCCATTATTGCCAACAAATATATTGACATCTGGATTTAAGTTGACTGTCAGATCGTCAAAACATCGAAAATTTTTGATTTTAACCTGTTGAATGTGCATTTTGAATATTTATATTGTAGATTTATCGTCTCTATATCTATTTACTATAAAAGATGTTAAGTAGTCAGTTTTGAAATTGTCAAATCAATCTAAAGAGGTGTACTTTTATTTTGCCATATGATCTCAAAATTAGTAGTGTAGTGTCATTCAAATCTATTATGAGTGTTTACAATCAACTTTTAACCCTTGTCTCTTGGATGGCGGGTGAATTTAGTAACCGCGAGCAAGCGCTCGATCAACCTATATGGTTTGTGAATTTAGTCTGGTGGCAACGACCAATTCCTCATAAAGTTTTCGGGGGAGTTGCTTTGTTTGCTGAGCAAGCTAATGCCCTAAAAAGCGATCGCCCCTATCGTCAGCGCATTCTCCAATTCATTGAAACCGATGGCAAGATCCAAGTTAAATATTGGGGCTTTAAAGATCCAAGTGCGTGGGCTGGAGCAGGAAAAGATCGCGATCGCCTCAAGCAAATCACCATTAATGATATCGAGCCTCTCGCAGGATGCTTATTAGATGTTAATTTTGCGAATGGTTGCTACAAAGCTACAATGCCAGCCGATGCTAAATGTTGCTTTCAATATTTGAATGAGTCGCGACAGGTTATTTTAGGTTTTGAAGTGACGGCGAATAGTTTTTGGAGTGGCGATCGCGGCGTAGATCCTGAAACTGGATCTACGATCTGGGGTGCGATCGTAGATTTTTATAAATTCAAGAAAATCCAAGATTTTAGCAACGAAATCTCAAATCGCTGATTTAGCTTAGCTAAAATCTCCACATACCATTTGCAACTAATTACCCTAGTTTGCTATAATCGTTATGCGTGCGGCGGCATGGCCAAGTGGTAAGGCAGGAGTCTGCAAAACTCTCACCCCCAGTTCGAATCTGGGTGCCGCCTTGAATAATAAAAAAGACCGATTGCAAAGCAATCGGTCTTTTTTAATGCCAAGCGGTATTTTCAGCGATTTGCTTACCCTCAGTTTGTAAATACTCCAAGAATGCCTGCGCTACTACCGATAGCTGCTTACCAGCGAGATGAATCACATACCAGTGACAAGGAATCGGGAAATTCTCCACGTCCAAAATCGCAATCTGTCCCGAAGATCCCTCTAAAGCGATCGTATGTCGCGATAAGATCGAGATCCCTAAACCACCAGCGATCGCTTGTTTAATTGCCTCATTACTAGAAAGTTCCATTTTCACTTTTGGGACAACTTTATGGATAGCAAACAGTTGCTGCACACGCGCTCTCGTCCCCGATCCTGATTCTCTGATAATAAAAGGTAGCTCTGCCAACTTTTGAATAGGAATATTTTTTTCGTTCGCCAAGGGATGATCGTGATTGGCGAGTACAACTAATGGATTTGATAAAAACGGATAAGATTTAATGTCTAGATCGTCAGGAACTTGGCTAAGGATATATAAATCATCTTTATTATCAGACAACCTTTTTAAAACGCCGCTGTGATTCGTTACCTTCAAAGATATTTCGACCCCTGGATAACGCTGGCAAAATGGGCCCAGTAAACGCGGAATCACATATTTTGCTGTTGTCACCACCGCAATTTTCAAATATCCCTGTTTTAGCCCTCTCATGTCGGCAACACTCATTTCAAACTGCGATATGCGTCCAAAAATTTCTTGACATGTAGTAAATAAATCTCGACCAGCTTGAGTTAAAAAAAGTTTTTTGCCCACTTGCTCAAACAAAGGCATCCCGATCGCCTTAGTGAGATGCTTAATTTGCATCGAGACAGTTGGCTGTGTCAGAAATAGCTCTTCCGCCGCACGGGTATAGCTGCCATGACGGGCCGCTACTTCAAAAACCTGTAACTGGTGCAGGGTAATGTGGTTGGCTAATTGAGAATCAGATAAACGGTAACTCATAGAATCATAGACTATTTTCTATGATTCTACCATTGATATATACTTTTGTTCTATACATTATGTGGATGTGATGATGAAATTAAAGCAACGTGTTGTAAATTCATTTCGCTATTTAGCGATCGCCTGTAGAGATGAGAGCTTTTTGAGGACGATCAGCAAAGTTGAGAATATTGCTTCTAAAATAATGGCGATCGCCTTAATATTCGTAATTTTTATCGCCCTGTTCGATCTGCTTAGGCTTTTGACCTATGACTTATTTTTCACTGATCCCAAATTAGTCTTTACCGTGCCTTTACTGAAAATATTTGGGATGTTTCTAAATGTGCTGATTGCCTTGGAACTTATGGAAAACATCACCGCATACCTCCGCCAGCATGTAATTCAGCTAGAGCTAGTAGTTATTACGGCTCTAACCGCCGTTGCTCGTAAAATCGTCATCTTTGATAGCAAAGCCGATGGAGACTTAACAGGACTCGCGGTCGCCGTGCTTTCGCTATCGATTAGTTACTGGATCGTGCGTAACCAAAATCAAACACGCAAACATTAGTGAGGAGTTTGTGCTACAGGTTGTTGAGGTCACAGAGTTTCGAGCGCCTGATGCTAAAATTATGTTAGATATTAAATCCGTATATCAAAACTTTACCCACATACCCATATGACACAATCATTAAGTAATTTCTTATTTAGCCTTCTCGCAGGTGGCGTAGTTCTTGGTCTAATCTTTGCAGCCGTGTTAATCGTGAGCAACAAAGATCGCACCGTTCGTCGCGGTTAAGCTAAAATTCTGTCTTAAAGTAAAAGCTCTGCTATGCAGAGCTTTTACTTTAAGTGATCCAGATAATTTTTGGAAAGTGCCGCGAAGCGGCACTTTCCAAAAATTATCTGGCTTCTATGACATCGCTTTGCGCCGTATTGTTATACTGTTTAACGAAGATAGTCTATTTGCACCAACTACTTAATACATTTGGTATTGACGGCGAATAATTCAGGTATTTAGGAGAAATATAAAGCCATGATCAACATCGGTGGCAACCCG
>JBBRQX010000141.1:0-6887 GCA_038225745.1 Pseudanabaenales cyanobacterium
AAAAAGCCCGTAAATAAGAGTTGGATTGAGATGTAACTTTTAATTAAGAATTCTGGTATGTGTGGATTCGTTCATACTAATTGCTTTTAAGCTCTACAAAACTAGATTAAATCTAAAGATTCCTGCTTCGGCTTATTTCTTTTAAAATAAAGAAATTATTCATTATCATTAAATTTTTGTCTTGTAAGTAGGCAAGCATAATTAAACCTAAAGCCCAAAAACTGTAGCGCACGCGCATCGTGTGCTACAGCTTTTTGGGCTGTTTCATAGCACTTTCAAGAGATTATCTGGATCATTCAAACCTTGAGTAGACAGAACAGGCTGTAATCACAAACAACATTAAGTTTTATATTGTAATCAATCAATTCCATCAATTCATTCAAAGAATCACTCAACAGCCTGTAAAGGTATGAATATACGGAGAGTCATTAAGTTGGCTCAAAGTCGCTCTCAAATAATCTCAACAAACAGGAACAAAACCATGAGTTTACAAGATAAAGCGAAAGCAACTGCCAAGAATGTCGAAGGCAAAGTACAAGAAGCCGTGGGAAATGTGACTGGAGATCCTAAAACCCAAGCTGAAGGCAAGGCAAAACAAGTTGAAGCTGAAGCTCGTCACACAGGTGAAGATGTGAAAGATGCAGCTAAGAAGATTATTAACAAATAGTTTTCACTCTTCTAGAAAGTTCAAAGGAGAGTTTGCGATCGCAAACTATCCTCTGAACTTTCTATCTAGTTATTTTTGAAATCTAAATTCTTGACTGAAGTTACTAATCCCAATCTTGATTTTTAAGAGAAAAAACATGATTAATCTAATTTGGACTGCTGTTGGTGTGCTTTTGATTCTCTGGCTATTAGGATTTTCAGTTAATGTTGGCGGCGGATTAATCCACTTACTACTGGTTTTGGCTGCGATTGGAATCGTCTACAATATATTTATTGGTCGCAGCAGGATCTAATTAGCGAAGTAGATAGACAAAAGAAAACTTGAAACCTAAAAAGCTATGGCGCAAGAGCTGCTTGCGCCATAGCTTTTTAAGTTCTGCCTCTTGCGTCTATCTACTCAATGAATTGTTGAATTATTTTTTGCCAATTGCTGTACAAGCATAATGAGAGCTATTAATGAATAGAGAACCTTTTGAAAAGAGTAGTTCTGAACGTCGGCAAGAACTCAGAGATGAAGAAGAAATTTTGCGACTGCAACAGCAGGAAGGAAGACTAGAGACTGGTAGACGGGTCGGAACGTTCGTGTGGATTGTTAACGGTATCTATTTTTTGGTAGGAGCGATAGAAATTCTATTGCTCCTGCGCTTCCTTCTGAGTTTTTCGGGAGCGAATCGCCAAAATGAATTTACTCAATTTATTTACAATCTTTCCGCTCCTTTTATGGCTCCGTTTTCCACCTTATTTGTTAGTCCTGCTTCTAATAGTGGAGCGAACATTTTTGATTTCAATATCTTAATCGCGATCGTTGTATATTCAGTTGCTGGCTGGCTTTGTGTCAGATTAGTTAGATTTATCTACGCTCAGCCTTGAAGTTACAGCGCCTTGCGCTGCCATAGAACCCAAACAATTTTTTGAAAGCGCCGTGAATCGGCACTTTCAAAAAATTGTTTGTATTACTCAAACTCTCAGCTTATTTACGTGGAAGCCCTGCAATGAATTACGAGCGAAAGCGTGAGAACCCATTTAAAAAGTTAAAGCAGCAAGATCCTATGACATTAAACAGGCGCAAAATAAACCTCTCAAGAAAAAGCAACATATTTTTCTAACCGCAGAATTTCCTCATCTTTGAGGTTTAGCCCAAAAGTATTAAGTTTTAGATCGAAATTCAATCATTTCATACATCATTTAATACATCATTTTGAAGTTTAGTCTAGAAGCATTAAGTTTTAGGTTGAAATCTAGCCATTTCAAACATTTGAAATCTAAAACTATCTACATCAATATAGGATAAAACTGTATAGATCAAGTAAAGAGCAAAGCTTTATGGATTGACTTCAATCAAATCACCCCATCTATCGATCTAGATTGGTGGATTGAAATCTTAACCGCGCTACCTCTGTGTCTATATTATTTTGGCTCCTTTACGACTCGACAAGAATGGAGTCTCAGAACCTTCCACATGACAGCAGTTATTAACTTTCCCTCAGCAAATCTCAGATTTAGTTGTGTGTATTATGAAAAAATTTGATCTTTTTTATCAATGTCACGTTACTGGGCGAGAATCATCCATTTGGCAACTGCAATGTCATTTACGCATCACTCAGCAATTTGGAAGACAGATCGTGATCGCATCTCCTCAAAACTGTGAAATTGGTTGGTTTATTCCTACTCAGGTCGAAAAACTCGCTACCCAGATCGTTCAAGATTTCGAGCTTGATCCCAATCTCCTCACTTGGATCGAGCATGATCCTAATCATGCTAGCCGACAAACTGGCTCGGAATATAGTGAGATCGAATTTCAATGGCATCAAAGAATCGCCACAAATCCCCAATGGCGATCGCTCTCTGATGGCATCAAACTTCTCATTAGTGAGCCTTTCTTTACAGGTGACAATGCTTTACCTTTTCCATTAGTCGCTTAACGAGCAAAAATCATGACAAAATTATTCGTTAAATTGTCATTGCTGATTCCCATAGAAGAAATTGGTAGCTTCCTCAGCGATTATCCTGGCGATTTGCCACCAGAATTTCTCGCTATGCAAGAACTACAAGTAAAAGTTTCTCATGCTGAATTACGAGATCGCTCGATTGATCATTTAGTCAATCACATACCTCAACGATATGCGGTGATTAATTGCGATCGCGAATCTCCCAAAAAGCCAAAGCTTCCCTATCGCAAATTAGAAGAAGCCCTCCACATAGAAGCTTTAGTGCAAGATGGAGTTTTCCAGATTTTGCCAGAACTTGCGATCGCAGAGAGTATTTAGTTATTCATACTGATGGCGATCGTCACAATTTTTAGTGAAGGAATTAGCCAAAATGATTGAATCGATTCGCTGTCCTAATTGTGGTGCGATCGCCGAACGCCATCATCACGCATACCTCAGTGCAGTTAAAACTCAATGCGAAAAATGTGACTACCTTCTAGTCATGTGTCATCGTAGCGGTCATGTATTAGAGTCTTCCGCGCTCGGATTATCAAAACATTATTGCTCCATCACATTTTCCTTAGCGCCCCCAATGACTCTCCGTATCAATTTATTGGCATAAATTACTCCCTTCCCAGTGAAAGATTAGACGTTGCGGCGCTCCGCGCCGCAGCGCTTTCGGTTTTATGGTTAAAAGCAGTTGTCAATCAATGCCGAAGACTGAATGGGTCGATCAAAATGATACTGTGCGTAGGCTCGTAACAATCTCTCAACTGCAAGCCAATCTGTTGTACTTGTTTCTAAAATATGATCGGCTAAATCAGACTGTGCGAGTTCTTGCATTGCTAAAAGTTCAGGCGCTGTTAGGTAATGACTGATACGATTATGAATAGCGTTATTCATTACTTCACTATTGCTCTCGTTAGGGCGATCGCTACTTAAATTACCGTCATATTCAAGGTCAACTACCCCACCGCCGACAATACTAAATCCTGCTTTCCATTTTTGATTTTCATGCTTAGCGATCACGGGTCTTTGGGTAATACAACAACTATGCACTTGAGGCGCAAATCCCGCGATCGCCAGCAAATGATACGTCCCATGATTTAAATAAGCCAAAACATTTTGGTTGTCAGCCGCTTGAATACGGTTGAGATGCTCGACTAGCACCAAAAATAAATCTTCTTGGGGTTGATCCGATAAAGCTTGCATCAGCGCCAATTCAGATAAATATTGCGCGGCGGTGAGCTTTGCCAGAGTTTTCCCTAAACCGACAAAGGATTGCAACACTTCAGCATTTTTAATGCGATCCATATTGCGCCCCACCGAGATCTGCAAATCATTCACCACAAATAAGCCAGATCGCCCCGCCATTGCCGAGCGATGTTTTCGCGCACCCGCCGCCACAGCCCTAATTAAGCCATGTTCTTTGGTAAGGATCGTCAATAGGCGATCGTTTTCACCCAAGGGCATTCCTTTAAGATTTATTCCTGTAGTACGATATTCTTTAGGCAACTTGAGACTCTTTGATAGGTAGATCGATTAAGATATCATTTGTCGTCTGTAGATCTAATCACTTTCTGTTGCCATCATGACTTCTAACAATCGGGATTTGAGTTCAGTTTTAAGTCGGATTACTAATAAGCTACAACAGGATTTAGTTGTTAGTGATACGTTACATGATCTAAGAGATGCTCTAAATGTCGATCGCGTGGCTTTGTATTATTTCTATACACAGTGGAAAGGTCAAGTAACCTTTGAGGCAATCGTTGATCGCAAATATTCGATTGTTGGCTCGACGGGGGCAGATGAGTGCTTTAATCTCGAATATGCGGCGCTTTATTTGGGGGGACGTATATATCCTACTGACGATATTGAAAAAGCGCCGATTAGCGAGTGTCATCGAGACTTTTTGCGCGGTTTGCAAGTGCGATCAAATTTAGTCTCGCCAGTCTTAACCCAAGGCAAGTTATGGGGGTTGCTAGTTGCTCATCAATGTCACACTCTGAAAATGTGGCAACCCGCAGACATTGAGGCAATCCGAAAACATTCCATCGATCTAGCAACTGCACCTTCCATTTGCAATTATGATTTGCAGTATAACTAGGTATCCAAAAAGCTGTGGCGCACGCTGCGCGTGTGCTACACCTTTTTGGGCTTTAGAAACTATTTAAGAATTGTTTGAGATCCCCCCCAGCCCCCCTTAAAAAGGGGGGAGAATTAATTCTTCCCCCTTTTTAAGGGGGATTGAGGGGGATCTCTCTTATAAGCAGCATAAAATATCCATAAAAGTAGGAGCGAAAGCATGAAATGGGATGAAATGCGTGAGAGCGACAATGTGGAAGATGAGCGCGGTGGTTCATCTAGTTCGTCACCTGTTGGCATGATGGGCGGCTTAGGTGTTGGTGGCATGGCGATCGCCTTAATTGCGGGTCTAATTTTTAAAGTGGATGTCACCCAAATCTTGAGTTTTTTATCGAATAATAAAGCTGCACCCGCACCTCAAGCACTAGTCAAACAACCAATCAAAGATCGTGATTCCGCCTTTGTTAAATCTGTTCTCGGCGATACCGAAGATACTTGGAATCGCATCTTTAAACAACAACTAAAAACTAACTATCAAGCGCCCAAATTAGTCCTATTTGATGGTTCCGTAAATTCGGCATGTGGATCGGCTAAAACTACGTCAGGGCCCTTTTATTGTCCTGCTGACCAAAAAGTTTATTTAGATATGGGTTTCTTTAAATATCTAGAAGCTACGGCTGGTAACGATGCTGACTTTGCGCGAGCCTACGCGATCGCCCATGAAGTCGGGCATCATATTCAAACTTTGCGTGGTACTTCAGCTAGTGTCAGACAGCTAAAGGCAAGTTCTAGTAAAGCCAAAGCCAATGAGCTTTCGGTACGCCAAGAACTTCAAGCTGATTGCCTTGCAGGAGTTTGGGGACATTCCACATCTCAGCGTGGTTTGATCTCCGATCAAGATATAACTAAGGCTCTGAACACGGCGACTCAGATTGGTGATGACTATTTGCAAAAACAATCAAAGCGTGGTCATGTGACTCCCGAATCTTTCACGCATGGCACTTCTCAACAACGAGTAACTTGGTTTAAGCGTGGTTTAAATACAGGCAATATCGATCAGTGCGATACGTTTAATACAAATCAACTATAGAAAAGGGGCGCTTAGCGCCTCTTTTCTATAATTCTTGATCCGTCCATGATTTGGGATCTTCTAATGGTTCTAAATGCGTGAAAACATTCATGTTTGGTAAAGTTTGACAGATCGCCGACTCAATTTCTTCACACAAATCATGTCCCTGCTGCACAGTCCAAGCCCCCGGAACCAAAATATGAAAAGAGACAAATCTCCTTGTCCCAGCCATTCTGGTGCGAATAGCGTGAAACTGAACTTGTTGGTGATCGTAAAGAGATAGAATTTCGTTGATCATTTGCCTCTCTACTAAAGGGATAGAAGCGTCCAGAAGCGCCGAGCCGCTTTCCTGTATTAGTTTTACGCCAGCCCAAACAATATTTGCCGCCACTAATAGCGCGATCAAAGGATCGAGAATTAACCAGTTTGTGACGGAAACTAATAATATGCCTAGAATTACGCCTACAGAAGTCCATACATCAGTTAGTAAATGATGAGCATCGGCGCGTAGGGTAATCGAGTGCAGTCGTTTTCCTGCTTTGAGTAATACGAGGGCGAGTCCTCCATTTATAGCTGATGCTATTAAGGAAAGTACCAGACCGAAGCCAAGCTGTTCCAGTGGCTGTGGATCTAATAGTCTGGGGATCGCCGCGATCGCAATTCCCACTGCTGCCACTAAAATTAATGCGCCTTCAAATCCACTAGAGAAATATTCAGCTTTAGAATGTCCAAACGCATGTTCGTCATCGGGTGGTTTAGCTGCCTCAGTTAACGCCCACACTGCGCCGATCGCCGCGATTAGATTAACCCCCGACTCAAGGGCATCGGATAAAAATCCAACCGAATTAGTTAAAAGATAAGCGCCTAATTTCAACGCGATCGTCAGGAGTGCGGCTCCGATCGAAAGAAACGCATAAAAACGAGCGGATTTATTTTGCATATCGCATTTTTTGAAAACATGTGATTAAGCCCAAAACTAAAAAGTAAGCTGTGCTATCAGTCTGCTCAAATTGTAACGGCAACTGCAAGCTTTGTCGAAATGACAGCCTAGTGATCCAGATACTTTTTTAAAAGGGCTGCTTTGCAGCCCTTTTAAAAAAGTATCTGGGTTCTAGAGCGTTTGGTAGAGTATAAGAGTC
>JBBRQX010000142.1:0-6870 GCA_038225745.1 Pseudanabaenales cyanobacterium
GAAATTCTTGAAAGTGCTGCTCCGCAGCACTTTCAAGAATTTCTCTTGGTTTATAGCTAGGAAACTTTAAATTTCTTCTAAAATTTTGAAGCGCACATGATTGAGTGCTAGCTCGCCAATCGAATAGGGCTGAGGTTGAATTGTCTCAAAAAAGATCCCTTTGCCAATTTCTACATGATACCAAGGTAGACCCATAAACCATCGGGTCGGATAGGGGCGATAGCCAGTGTCATCGGGATTAGATTCCATTGGCAACCAGCCGACACTAGGAATATAGAACTCAATCCAAACGTGATTGTAATATTGGTTCAAGGGAATATTCATGACTATATCACTGTCGTGAGGGCATTTATAACGCCCAACTGTGCGACAAGCAATTCCATTTAATCTCGTCAGCGCTAGCAATAAACCCACATATTCACCACAAGATCCAGTGCCTCTAACGAGAACTTCTTCAGGTGGAGCAATATAGGGTGTGACACGGTAAGAGAGCTTGTCGTAGACGTAATCACGAATTGACAACATCTTTCGTAAAATATTAGTCTCATCGCCTACTGCTTCTTTAGCAGCAGCTTGAATGATCGGATTGTCCATACTCAAGCCGTCATCATCGACTAAATAAAGCTTCTGCATTTCAGGAGATAGCTCGGGAATAGATTCCACTTCACTATCTTTGAGTTCATACTTGATCCCGTGCAGTTCTAGAGTCGCTTTCCAGCCAAACATCTTTGATTCGTTGGGTTTGAGGTTGCCGAGCTTAAAGGCGGCGACGCGCTGACCATCGACAATTTCTTCTTCAAAGGGAATCCCAATTGGCTCGATCGCTAATAATTTTTGGCGATAGTTATCGGTGGGATAAGCAACCCGCCATGAGAGGTTATAGATAGAAGTTGGTTCTTCAGGAGAAAGTTCTTCGAGATAGATCATCTCGACTTTGTAGCCAGAGGTGAGGGTGTAGTTTAATTTTCCATCTTTGTATTGATCGAATTTGAGGCGATGAATAAAAGTCTTTTCGCGGCTAGAAACAGAGAATGGCTGATCTAAATCGTTAGGATTATCTCGAATGTAGTTCTCATCACCTGAATAAACCACATATAAGTCATCACCTAAAAATCCTAGTCCCATTGGGTTCGGAAATGGAGTCAAGCCACGATGTAAGATTTCGCCTGTTTTGGCATTGAGTCGATAAACTGTCTCTTCAGTGCGATCGCTTACCCACAGTTCTTCACCCACCAAAGTCAGCGATTCAAAACCTGCACCAGGCGCATCCATGACTCTTAATAAAGTGCGCGTGGCGCGACCAAATACAAAAATCTTGCCAACTTCGCTAGAACTTACATACACCCCACCTTCAGATACAGCGATGCCATCGATCTTATTGGGCAACTCCATAAATGGTTGCAAGTCAAAATCAACCATATTGCAATAATAAATCCCATTGTCTTTAGTAATCCAAAGTGTCTCCCCTGCGATCGCCAAGCCTTTTGCGTCGCGAAACTGTAAGGCTGTGTAATTATTGAGGACTGTTGCACCTTCAGAAAATGGATCAATTTTGAGCAAATGTCCTTGGTAGGCATCAACGCAAATGGCATAGGGTTTTGCCTCGGTATTGTGATCGTTTAGCCACACTAAACCATGGAGGTTATAAGCGCCAATGGGATAAATCGTGCTTGGTAAGCTGGGCATAGGGAATTAGGTGGGTAAATAAGCGGATAATTTTAGAAAGGTTTTAGGCTTTCTGCAAAGTTTGATCTGACTTCAAAAGCAACATTACTTCCGTAGCCAAGGTAACAGTAGCTAGAATTGCACGCTCAACGAGCAATTCTAGCAAAACTCAATAATTTTTTAAAAGTGTCGTATAGCTGTTACTACTTGTATCAGAACAAATCAAAACCCAAAAGAGGTTGGCGGCGCGGAGCGTCGCCAACCTCTTTTGGGTTTTATATCCTAATAAGACTGGCGACAGCTATAAAACTGCATTTTTAAAAAATTATTGAGCTTGGTTTAGATTAGGGCAGGGGACAAACTTTGTACCTGACCAATCGGTAAATGTAGTTTCGTCAAGATAGTGACGAGGCGTTTGTAGCATTAATTTCCATGCTTTGTCAGCATCCATGAGATTAAATCGTTCTGGATAGTGAGTTAATAATAGCTCCTGCACCATTGGATAGTAATTAGGATTCAGACCAGGGAAAATATGATGTTCTGTATGATAAGAAAAATTGATATGCAGAAGATCAAATATTTTTGGTACACGAATCGAAAGACTATTAATTAAAACATCATTTACATCGGTCATGCGGCATAGCATATGATTAGTATAAATGTAAAACATTAAACCAGAATGACCAATCCAGATTGGCACAAAGTAACTAAGTAAAATTTTGACAGGAGAAAATCCTAGGCTTGTTAAAATAGTCAAATGCAAGCTGATAATTATCAATAATTCTAAGGCGATCGCCCTTCTTTCTTTCTCACTAACACTAAATGGAAATACTGGATATTGGGCAGAACGATTATTGAAAAATAAAACCGATGTCAGATTTCGGAATAAATGCATTCCCCAAGCGTGAGCCATACCAATCGTTAACAAAATAGGATTAGCTTCTGATGATGGCACAAAAGCATTTTGAATCCATTTTCCCCAATTATTTGGTTGTGATGCTAAATAGTTGCGATCGGGATCTTGTGCAGAATTAGTTTTGCTATGATGTTCACGGTTATGAATCGCCTTCCATAAAGTTGGTGGCATCCATAACATCGTGAATCCTAACAGACTAACTATTCGGCGAAGCAAAGGATTGCTAATTGCAGAACTATGTAGTAAATCGTGAGTACTAAATAGCGAAACAATAATGCTGTTTGCCATGACGATCGCTATCGGTAAATATAGCCATAGATAATACCAATTCCAGCGATCTAGATAAGAGGCGATTGCCCACCCAACGATCAAAATCATCAGATTAATTAATAAGATCCAAACTTTATTGGGATCTGGCAGAAAAGCTTCTGAGGGAAGTAATGGGCGCAATTTTTTGGCATAGTCTGCCTGTGTTGCAAGGTTTTTTTGATTGGTAATATTCATGTTTAAAAGTCTTAAGATTGAAAATCTATGAAAATTTTCTCTCACATAGATTTACCATGTTAAGGCTTATACGTTGACCTGAATTTGAAAGAAACCTTAAAATTTAAAAAGCTGTGGCGCACGCCCAGCGTGCGCCACAGCTTTTTGGGGTTTGGGTTTAGAGTAATCCAGAAAAATTTTTGACAGCGCAAAGCGCTGTAGTAGATAGATTTAGACTAAAATAGGATTTTGCCGATCAGAGCCGCCGAACTAATGAGTAATAACGTCGTAGTAAATTCAGCCAATCAAGTGCAGTTCCTTGATGAATTTGAGGTGATTGTCGTTGGGGCGGGTCATGCAGGATGCGAAGCCGCTCTCGCCGCCGCACGCATGGGCTGCAAAACTTTACTCCTCACTCTTAACCTCGATCGCATTGCATGGCAACCTTGTAACCCCGCCGTTGGTGGCCCCGCCAAATCACAACTCGTCCATGAAGTCGATGCCCTTGGCGGCGAAATTGGCAAAATCACCGATCGCACTTACTTACAAAAAAGAATTCTCAATAGTTCACGCGGGCCCGCAGTTTGGGCTTTACGAGCGCAAACCGACAAGCGCGAATATGCCGCCGAAATGAAAACTGTTGTCGAAAATGAGCCAAATCTCTCCTTGCGTGAGGGAACGGTAATTAATACTTTGCTCGATGCCAACCAAGGAATTATTGGCGTAGAAACTCAGTTTGGGGTTGGTTATGCTTGCAAAGCCGTAATTTTGACTACTGGCACATTTCTAAATGGCAAAATCTGGGTCGGCAATCGCTCCATGTCCGCAGGTCGAGCAGGGGAATTTGCCGTAGCAGGACTTACAGAAACTTTGAATGCTTTGGGATTTATCACCGATCGCTTAAAAACGGGAACACCTGCACGAGTTGATCGCCGCAGCGTAGACTATAGCCAAATGGAAGTGCAACCATCAGATACTGAGCATAATTGGTTTAGCTTCGATCCTAGTGCATGGGTAGAGCGCGAACAAATGAATTGTTACTTAACGCGCACTACTGCCGAAACTCATCGAATTATTCGCGAAAATCTACATCTCACGCCTGTTTATGGCGGCTTCATTGATGCTAAAGGCCCCCGTTACTGCCCTAGTATCGAAGATAAAATTGTCCGTTTTGCTGACAAAGAGAGCCATCAAATTTTTATTGAACCTGAAGGACGGAATATTCCCGAACTTTATATTCAAGGCTTCTCAACGGGAATGCCAGAGAATATTCAACTGCAAATGTTACGGACTCTGCCTGGTTTGGAAAATTGCCACATGCTCCGCGCCGCCTATGCTGTGGAATATGATTACATTCCTGCGACACAGTGCTATCCCACTTTGATGACTAAGTTGATTGAAGGGCTATTTTGTGCGGGTCAGATTAATGGAACTACAGGCTATGAAGAAGCGGCAGCGCAAGGATTAGTTGCAGGAATGAATGCAGCTTTATTTGCGAAGGGTAAAGAAATGGTGGTGTTGCCAAGGGCTAGCAGCTATATCGGTACTTTGATCGACGATCTTTGCACGAAGGAATTGCATGAACCTTATCGGATGCTGACTAGTCGCTCAGAATACCGCTTGATTTTGCGATCGGATAATGCTGATCGCCGACTCACACCGATTGGGCGCGAAATTGGACTAGTTAATGATCGCCGTTGGCAATTGTTTTGTGATAAGCAAGATCGCGTTCATGCGGAAGTGGAACGCCTAAATGGAACTCGCGTGAAGGAAAAAGACGAACTCGGTCAACGCATCACCGCCGAAACAGGTGAAGCGATTCGTGGAGCAATTACGCTTTCTGATTTATTGCGCCGTCCTAAGTTTAACTATGCCGAGTTAATTCACTACGGTTTAGCTGATCCTAATTTGAATCGATTTGAACGCCTTGCGGCAGAGATCGAAGTGAAGTATGTGGGCTATATTCAACGTCAAGAACACCAAATTGAGGAAGTTGCGAAACATAGCGATCGCAAGTTACCGACGGATATTGATTACAATGCGATCGAGACGCTTTCTAAAGAATCGAGAGAGAAGCTAAGCAAAATTCGTCCGATGACGATTGGACAGGCTAGCCGTATTGGTGGGGTGAATCCTGCGGATGTGAATGCGTTGCTAGTTTATCTAGAGATTCAGCATCGGATTGCTGCTAGATCCAGATAGAACCCCAAAAAGATATGGCGCACGCGCAGCTTGCGCCATATCTTTTTGGGGTTTATTATCCAAAACAGACGATCCAGATTGGTAGCATAAAAATTATGCCAATGAAAGAGAAGGCGATCGTGCTGATTAGTAAATCGCGATCAAGATTATAAACTTCTGCAAGAATTAGTACCGATAGCCCCGTGGGAGTTCCAGACATTAAGGTTAAAATCAAACGCGGATCGTGTCTGAGTCCAAAGGCGGTCGCGCCTAACCCGATCGCTAAAGGTACAACTGCCACTCGCAAAAAAGCCGCGATCGCCGCCGATTTTATACTTTCCCATTTCTCGATTTTGCCTAGACGCAATCCCACTAGAGAGAGCGCAAAGGCGATCGTCACCCATACTCCCGCATCTAAACTCGACTCAATTATTTCAGGTAAACCAATGGGGCGCGTATACCAACCGATCGCAAAAGCCCAAAGACTTGGCACAGTCGCCACATCTAGCAATAACTTCCACCAAGGTGGCTTTACATCACTCTTGCCGAAATAGCTAGCAATAAAAACCGCGATGCCATAATTACCCGCGACATTACTGGCGATACTATAGAGAACTGCCCAATCGGTATAAGTGGAACTTGTCAGAGAATTAGTCAGCGTCAAGCCCACAAATCCTGTATTGCCTAGCATCGTTGCCAAAATGAAGCTGCCCAAACTAGAGCGATCGCTATGTGGTTGTTTCGCAAATTGCCAACCGATGAGAGCCAATAGCCAACTGAGAACTAAAGCGGCGATCGCCACATAGGGAATGAACGGCGCATCTGAAAACTGTGTATGTCGAGCAAGCACAAATAGCTGTAATGGCACACCCACCCAATAGAGGGCGACACCCAGAAATTTGGAAGTATTAGCAGGCGCAAATCTGGAAGCGATTAAACCAACGCCTGTCCATACCATTAATGGAATATAAGCATTAATCAGATCGTTAAAATGGAGGAGAGACCAGAAATCATTGAGATCAGTTAGCAGCATTCAAAATCCATTCGGTAATACCATCAGCAAGGGTTGTCGCAAGTAGTTTTTGCTGTTGTTGATCGATAATCCACTCAAATTCGACGGGATTGATCATAAAGCCCAATTCCAAAAGTACCGATGGAGATACTGTCGGACGTGCCAGCGCCAGATTATTCCAATAAACCCCATAATCCTGACGATTGAGTTTTTTAGCAATATAAGCATTAGTGAATTTAGAAAAATCTTGAGCTTGGGGATTATACCAAAAAGAGCCGATACCTGACGTATTAATCGCATCGCCATTATCGGGTAGAGCATTGTAATGGATACTTATAGCCAGCGTTGGCTCTTCTTGTTCAATTTTATTTACCCTCAATGCCAAATCAACATCCACATCATCGGTGCGAGTCATGATTACTTTAGCGCCACGATTTTGTAATTGATCATGGAGTAATCGGGAAGTAACGAGAGTAGCATCTTTTTCTGGAAATCCCGTAGGCCCGCGTGATCCCAGATCCTCTTTGCCGCCATGTCCTGCATCTAACAAGATTTTAATATTTTTTAGAGGTTGGAGATTTTCTTGAGTAAGTATCGGCGGATGTTTGAGAGC
>JBBRQX010000143.1:0-6863 GCA_038225745.1 Pseudanabaenales cyanobacterium
AGTTTTGATGATTTTATGGAAAAGCTAACTCTTATTCGTCAAGAAGAAAACTTAGAGATAGATGTCTGATGCAACTCTACGTTTTCGATACAGATCACCTTAGTCTCTATGGACGCGCTAACCCATCTTTAATCATAAGACTTACAGAAAGCCAAACACAGCTAACAACAACCGTTATCAACCTTGAGGAACAGTTAAGAGGTCGTTTGGCTCAGGTCGCTGAGATAAAAGAGGGTGAGAATCAGTCTATTGACTATCACCGACTCACAGATACAATTCTTATGTTGTCAGAATTCGATATCTTACAATACGACTCAAAAGCACGCGAAATTTACCAATATTTGAAGGCACAGCATATTCGTGTGGGGACGCAGGATCTACGCATTGCTTCAATTGTGATTGCTAATAGTGGCATCCTTTTGACTAGAAATCGGAGAGACTTTGACAAGATCCCCAACCTAATAATTGAAGATTGGACATCATAACTTTCTTCTTGGCAATAACTATACTCTAATATTATTTAGGAATTTAGAAATGAAAAGTTTGTGGAACGATCGCGAGGCAGCAGCATATAAAAGCGATCTCGGCTTAAGAGTTTATACATCGCGCTTATTAGGACACGATCCGTCGTTAGTTCTACATGGTGGCGGGAATACTTCCGTGAAGATTATTGAGAAGAATCTGGTTGGCGAAGAAGAAGAAATTCTTTATGTCAAAGGAAGCGGCTGGGATTTAGAAACGATCGCTGAAGCAGGTTTTGCGCCTGTGCGGATGGCACATTTATTGAAGTTGGCAAAATTATCAGTTCTCTCGGATTCACAAATGGTAAATGAACTGAAAACGCAAATGACCCGCGCCAACGCCCCAGCACCATCGGTAGAAACAATTTTACACGCGAGTTTGCCTTATAAATTTGTCGATCACACTCATGCGGATGCGGTGATTTCCATAACGAATACGGCGAATGGATGCGATCGCATTCGCGAGATTTATGGCGATGATGTGGTGATTATTCCTTATGTGATGCCGGGGTTTGACCTAGCACGAGTATGTGCGGAGAAGTTTGCGGCTGAGAAATGCGATCGCACGATTGGCATGGTGTTAATGAATCACGGTATTTTTTCTTTTGGAGAAACGGCGGCAGAATCCTATGAACGGATGATAGCTTTAGTCGATCGCGCTGAAGTCTATTTGCAAAAGCAAAATGCTTGGGAAATCTCTAGCTCCCCTCTCCTCCAAGGAGAGGGGCTGGGGGTGAGGTCAGAGATCGCCCAATTACGCGCTGATGTCTCGCGAGTGGCAGGTTTTCCTGTCGTCCTGAGTTCTCATTCAGACGAGAAAAGCTTAGCCTTTGCTCAAAGGGAAGATATAAATATAATTTCCCAACAAGGTTGCGCGACTCCCGATCATGTGATTCGGACTAAGCGTTTACCTTTAGTCGGTAGAGATGTGAATGCTTATGCAGAAGCCTACCGCACTTATTTTGCGGAAGAGTCACCTAAATCCACGCAACCAGTTACGATTCTCGACCCCGCGCCACGAGTCATCCTTGATCGTCAATTAGGGCTAGTCACAGTTGGTAAATCCGCCAAAGATGCAGCGATCGTTGCGGATATCTATCAACACACAATGGAAATAATCGCGCGATCGCAACTTTTGGGCGGCTATCAGGCTCTACCCGCTAGCGATATTTTTGCAGTGGAATATTGGGAATTAGAACAAGCAAAACTTAAAAAAGGTGGTTCTGCTCCTGCATTTACTGGCGAAATCGCTTTAGTCACAGGTGCTGCTTCTGGCATCGGCAAAGCTTGCGTTGATTCACTTTTAAAACGTGGCGCGGCGGTAGTTGGCTTGGATATTAATCCTGCAATTGAGAAGCTGTATGATCGCCCCGATTTTGTGGGTGTGACTTGTGACGTGAGTGATGAGACTGCGATCGCGTATGCTCTTGACAAAGCCATAAAAGCCTTTGGTGGTTTGGATATTCTAATTCTCAATGCAGGAATGTTTCCTTCTGGATGTCGGATCGAAAATCTTGATACTGCTACATGGCAGAAGGTGATGCATATCAATCTCGATGCAAATTTAATTTTAATGCGCGAATGTTATCCATTGCTCAAACTTGCACCCAATGGCGGTCGAGTCGTGGCGATCGGTTCTAAAAACGTTCCTGCGCCTGGTCCTGCGGCGGCAGCTTATTCTGCCTCAAAAGCAGCGTTAACGCAACTGATGCGCGTGGCAGCTTTGGAATGGAGTAGCGATCGCATTCGCATTAATACTTTGCATCCTAATGCCGTATTTGATACAGGTGTCTGGACAGATGAAGTATTAGAATCTCGCGCTAAGCATTATGGATTGACGGTTGAAGAATATAAAACTAATAATCTGTTAAAAGTGGAAGTCACCAGCCGTCATGTTGCCGAACTTGCGGCAGAAATGTGCGGTGAGTTGTTTGCCTGTACAACTGCGGCGCAAGTTCCCATTGATGGCGGTAACGATCGCGTAATCTAGTCTTACAAGATTATTGCTGGCTGAATCTATGTGATACGCGATCGCTCCTCATTCAAATTCCATAGATTTCCAATGATGTGCGAGATTATTCTTTAAGCCTGATATCAAATAAATAGAAATGATTTGACTGAGAATCTAATTCGTTTTAGTTCATTTTCATTATGTTGGAGAAGATGATGCCCCCATGTTACATTCGTATTTTCTTCGCAATCTTTAGCTAAAGATTTTCCAATTTTTTCAAAGCTCTTGTTCATATCTTTTTTTAGCTGCTCAGGGGCAATACGAGATCCCAGAACAAATACTCTTTCTTTCAAATCATCTGGAACCTTATCTTGAATAAAATCCAAGCGATTTTTATAGCCAAGATAATCTAGATTTTTATCATCAAAATCAATTAGTAACACCATAATAGAATGTTGGGATCGGCGCATTTTGGAGATATATACTTCCATAAATTTTTCTACAACCTTACCCCACCCTCCAACTTCTGGCAAAACTTGAACTTGATTTGCATACCCATACGTTTTTAGTTTAAGCTCAAATGCTTTAGCAATTTGTCGATTAGCATCGTCCTCAGGTAAAATTAGCAAGTGAGGTAGTTGCCTATTAACGCTCATAGCTCTATATCCCCAATAATCAAGGAATCTATTAGAGAACCTGTAAAAGGAATATCCTCTAGTAATTTGATTAAAGTTGGCTCTAGATGACTTTTGCGATCAAGTACAAATGTGTTTTCGTTGGAAAAACTGCGAATAGCTTCTTCATTATGTGAACTTACTAGGATTTGACCACTATCCTCAAATGAACTTCGTAGCGTTGTGATGAAATGACCTACTTCTGATAGAGAAAGATAATTATCAGGCTCGTCCCAAAAACAAAAAAGTGGGCCATAGTATTTATTCGCAGCTAAGACTACAGCACAAAGAAAGAAGCATTTTTCTCCATCAGATAAATCCTTAAAGTCAATACTTAGTTTCGCATCATTTTTGGCAAACCGAACCATCATATTCTTTGCATCTCTACCAATCTTTTCATTCAGAAAATCTTGAATATCGGGCATAACTGTTCGGAGATATTTGTCAGCTTCTGTATAAGCGGCAGGATAGCGACTAAGTAGACCAGAAAACCACTCTCCAAAATTTGAACCATCTCGCTTAGGTTCCAAAGTTTCACCACTTGATTCTCCATTCATCAAACTTGGGATAGGCGCTAGGATGATCATCTGAGCAAGCCAAGTCTTAAAAACATTAAGTGGATGATTTTCTGATGGTTCTTGTATAACTGGTAAAGCTATAAGATACCAATCAAGCCGAAACTGTGTAGCGATCAATTGGTTCGTTAATGGGAATTGTTCAGCGAGTAGCGGGGAAGCGTTGCTACCGTATATTGTTATTGTTAATTGATCTACTTCACGAGAATAAATTAGATTTCCTGCAACTAGAAGTTGTTCTTCTAAGACACGAAGTTCTTTTGCATATACTATTAGTTCTAATGCAAGGACGTACTTATATAGACGATTTTCAAGTAATACTTCTATCTCAAACCGAATAGGAACATCAGATCTACCTCTATTGAAGTCCTTGGGCTGAATAAGCTGACCAACTCTATTAGTGCCTCGACCAATACTTTGCAGTAATTCTAACGCAAATGCGATAGTTGATTTACCTGTACCATTTTTCCCAATTAAAAGAGATGATGGCATATCCTTGAGGTTTAGCTCAAAGTTCTCTAAACATCGAAAGTTATGTATGTATAGTCTTTGGAGCATAGGAAAATTTAAAAAATGAAATACTTTTAGTTACTGTAATTAGTCTAAATATACTAATTCATTTATATTATCAGAAATTTTTAGTCGCCTTATACAAGCATAGTCGCATTCGCATTAACACTTTGCATCCCAATGCCGCATTTGTTTTCTATGCTTGTTGATTTGTTAAACTTACAGCAGTAATCAAATAATTGCGAGACACCATGATCAGTAAGCTGCTCCAGACCAAAGAGCTACCAAATCTAGAATATACCCTCGTTAGCGATCTCTTTGATGAAACATGGGAAGCCCCGCTCTCGATCCTATTGGGACTCGGAAGAGCCGCAGGAGCCGATTTTGTTGAATTTTTCCTAGAGCGCAATAATTATATTAGCTGCCTTGCTGAAGATGACACGATCACCAGTATTTCGCCACGTTTGTCTACAGGAGCAGGGATTCGCGCCTTCAAGGGCAAAAGTGACTGCTATGTCAGCACCAATGATTTGACTTTTCTAGGATTAAAATCAGCATTAGAACGCGCCCTTTCGATTTTAGGCTTACAACTTCCTTCGCAAAATTCGATCATTCCATCGATTCACCTAGAACTATTTCGTGACTATGCCACCAAAAAGAATAAAGAATCATGGATCGCCCAGTGTAGCACCATGCGTGAGATGGGTGATATTCTCCTCGGCGCGAATCAACTGATTGTCAAAAAAGGTAAACATATCCAGTCAAGGCGATCAGGATATTTTCGCGATTGGCAAGAAATTTTAGTTGCCGCTAGTGACGGTACATTTGCCAGAGATATTCGCCTCACCCAATCAATTGGCTCTAACTTGCTCTGTGCTGACGGCACAAATCGTTCCTCAATTGGTAAGCGCGTTGGCGGTACGAGCGATCCTAGTTACCTCCGCAATTGGAACTATGAACCCGTTGTCGATGAAATCGTCGAAGCCGCAGGGCAGATGCTCTATGCCGACTATGTTGAATCTGGCTCTTATCCAATCATCATGGCAAATCAATTTGGCGGCGTGATTTTCCATGAAGCTTGTGGACATTTGCTGGAAACCACAGGCATCGAAGCGAAAACCACACCCTTTGCGGAAATGAAAGGTCAAAAGATTGCCCACGAAAATCTAACCGCATGGGATGAAGGACGTTCTGAAGAAGCTTTTGGAACTATCGATATGGATGATGAAGGAATGCCCACGCAGCGCACACTCTTAATTGAGAATGGCATCCTCAAAAACTTTATTAGCGATCGCGCGGGCGAGTTGCGGACAGGACATCCACGCACAGGTAGCGGTCGCCGCCAAGGTTATACCTACCCCGCCGCTAGTCGGATGCGAAACACTTATATTGGTACAGGTGATTTTGCTTTAGAAGATCTTTTTGCCTCAGTCGATAAAGGTATCTACTGTAAAAAAATGGGCGGCGGCAGCGTCTTGCCTACAGGTCAATTTAACTTCGCCGTTGATGAAGCCTATTTAGTAGAAAATGGCAAAATCACCAAACCACTCAAGGGCGCAACCCTGATCGGTGATGCTAAAGAAATCATGCAAGAAATTTCCATGAGTTCCCGCGATCTCGAACTTGCGGCAGGTTTTTGCGGCTCGGTCAGTGGCAGTATCTATGTCACGGTCGGACAACCTCATATCAAAGTCGATGCAATTACCGTCGGCGGTCGGTAAATAGGCAAGGGGCTTAAGCCCCTTGTTATTGTGAAATTTTCAATAAAGCCACGCGAAGCGTGGCTTTATTGAAAATTTGGGTTTTTATTCAATGCAAAGCATTGTAAGCTCTCTAAATAAAGCGATCAAAGGATAATTTAGTCGTGCAACCAAATGCGATCAATGTATCTCAATCAACGGTGCTGGTTATTCACGATGATCTAACTATTCGCTATGAATTAGTATCGGCTTTGAAAGGGCATGGCTATACGGTCAAAACTGCTGAAGACAGCAGTGAAGCTTTGCTATATGTGCGATCGCATCCGCCTGACTTGATCGTACTGAAGATATCCATGCCCGAAATAAGTAGCTATGAAGTTTGTCGTATCCTCAAAGCCGATCCGATGACCGAGGGGATTCCAATTATTTTTACGAGCAGCAAAGATGATATTGCCGAAAAGTTGGAAGCTTTTGAAAGCGGTGGGGCTGACTATGTCGCGATCAAATTACCGCAATTAGCAGAATTATTTGCTCGCATTCATTTACATTTAACACTGCGACATCTGCAAATGCATCTTGCTCAAAAGAACCATGAACTTTCCCAAGCTGTCTTTGACCGAGTTGGGGTACTTAAAGATCTCCAACGGGCAAATCTGTTACTCCATGCTCAAAAAGAAGCGGTGATCGATGGCATTTTTGCAGTAGACGAACAAGGTCGGATCGCTAGTTTTAATCGCCGTTTTTGCGAAATGTGGGATATCCCCCGTGATTTATTTAGGGATGATGGCATCGGGCATGAGTTTCTGAATGGATCGCCATTGGGAACGTTTTTGATTAAACCTTCTCTTCCTAGCGTTTTGACCGATTTGTTAGAGACTACTTACGATGAGCCTGATGTAATTAGAAGTGGTGAAGTCGTTTATCGCGATCGC
>JBBRQX010000144.1:0-6834 GCA_038225745.1 Pseudanabaenales cyanobacterium
AAAGGTATATAGTCACAAGCCATTTGAAGCGATCGCCCATGGTGCATTGATGCTCAGTCAAGGTGTGAGCGTTCAAGATTATCTCTTCCATTCCTATGCCATTCGCTATTGGGATCGCGCCATGGAAAAATGGAAATATCAACCCCTATTTCGGCGCGGTCAAGTCTATCCCACTCGTCGCCCCGTAGAGTTATTACTGAGAGCAACTCAGCCCGATCAGTCTGAGATTGCGCTGACTATCGGCGAACTCGAAAATCGTCCTACAGGTGCAGCAGAAGTAAGTTTTGATGGCGATCGCATTGTCATGCAGTTTAACCAAAAAGCTCAAGAAACTTTCCAACCTTTACAAGCTGATGTTAATGGCGAAGGAATGCCACAGGCGATCGCGATCCTCGATCCGCTTGGTCAACCCGAATGCGATCGCTTGAAAGTTTTATTTAGCATTAGTAAAAATCGCGAGTTATTGGTGACAGCGATCGATCTACTCACGCAGCGTAACTTATTAACTGATTATCCTGTCGCAAAATTGCACTAAGTAGGTAGGCGAAATAAAACCCAGAGCCCAAAAAGCTGTGGCGCACGCTGAGCGTACACCACAGCTTTTTGGGTTTTAAGGTTTTATAGAAAACTAGAGAGCAAGCTCCAATAAAAATCCTACGCGACTGTCATAAACTAGAGGCGATCGCCGCCATTCGATCTTTGTGCCTAATCTTAAATTATTGCTAATTGCATAACTAGTTGAAAGCGTGGTCGTACTCATTTCTAGATTGCCACTGGGACTAGTTAAAGTATGGCTTAATCGCAAATCAGAACTACGTGGTGACAATATTAAAATTCCCTGCAATCCCACATCTAAGCCTGAAATTTGCGGACGATCTAGTTGATTAAATTGACGATATCCCACAATTGGCGAAATATTCCAATAGGAACCCAACGGCAAAACGTAATAGCGAATATTCGCAACAAGCTCACTTTCCCGACCACTAAACTCAGTTTGATAACTCCCATTCACCGTTAAAGGCGACTGCCCCACAAATAAATCTTCAACCCCAGCTTCAATCCCCAGTGAACTATTGCGTGATGTAATCCCAATATTTAGCTTTGTATTAAAGCTAGGTGTGTTATAGATATCTTCTAAAAGATCGGGTGGATTTTCTAGCCAACGTCTCAATACTGGACTACTCTCGATCACTTGGCGTTCAAGTTCTAGATCATTGATCCGCCGCGACATTTTGGTATCACCGTAGGCTGGGGTGCTAATAGTAAAGTAAGACAGCGCACCTATAGCGATCGTCCAATTTTTGATCATATATTTTGATACATCCGCCGAGATAAAAATATCGTGGCTCTAATCTTAATACAAACTACTAAAATCCATCCTATATGATCGCGATATAATTGAAGTATGAAATTTTCGACCTTGCTGATTATTGTTGGCGCGATCGCCCTTCCTTTTGCATTCTTTGCCGTAACAAAAGCTATGTCTGCTCCCCTACCCGTCGGCTTTCCAGCGCCAACTACCCACAATACTATCGAAGTCAAGCAATATCCTGCCTATCGCTCAGGCACGTATACCTATGAAGGCAACCTCAGCGACGCTACCAGTTATTCCTTTAACCCATTATTTCGTCACATCAGTAGCAACAATATTTCCATGACCGCCCCTGTGGAAGCTCGCTACCCGATCGCCACAATCGATCAACCCATTCAACAAGGGAAAGCCAAAGTTTCTTTCTTGTACAACAATAACGAAATTAATCCACAGCAAGTATCTCAAGATATTCAAGTAGAAGATCATGCACCGATGCTGGTTGTCAGCTTGGGAGTGCAAGGAGCCTATGGCTATGAAATGTATCAGAGAGATGTCGCGAAGTTAAAGCAATGGCTAGCCAATCATGCAGAATATGAAATCGCAGGAGAGCCGAGAGAATTTCTCTACGATTCACCTTTTACTCCTTCACCGTTAAAACGTCGCGAAGTTCAAATTCCAATTCGTAAACGCTAATTCGTAAATAAAGAAGGAACGCTTTGCGTTCCTTCTTTATTTACGGAATAAATGGAATAAACTGTCTCAAGAATTTACGAAGCCTTAATAAACCAATAACTTCGCGTACCTTTGGCGAAACCAGATATTCAGGTGGAATACTGTCGAGCGATCGCAGTTTTTCCATGAGTTCGACATATTCGGTGGCGGTTAGTTGTTTGCCATCAATCGGCGATCGCGCATCGGTATATATTTCCGCACGCAAGACTTCTTCAGGCGTATCTTCTTGAAGCGACGGTTTTGATTGTATTTCCGCCGAACTTAGCATGGGCATGATCGCAATTGTGGAGATCTGGAAGCTGATAAAAGAGGCGATCGCTAACCTGCGGTTTTTGCCTTGTACTGAAGCTTTACGACTTTTAGCGCCCCAATCTATTTGGCACATCTTCACAACCTCCAGCAATAGTTTTACGAGATTTTTTGCCACACCATGCACATAGATATTTGCGCGTTTCTTCGGATAGGTCGATCGCTTTGCTAAAGTCCGCATCTTCTACCACTGCGCCTGTATATGCGCCTGTCTCGAAATCGGGGGGATGATTGCGATCGCGAGGACTCGCAGTTTCTAGATTGCCATAAAACATCTTGACACGACTGAGATCCGTACCGCGCAAATTTGCCTTAGCCAAGATCGCACCGACAAGGTTTGCGCCTGTGAGATCGCAATTAATAAAATTTGCCTTAATCAAGTTCGCACCACTCAAATCAGCATTTCGCAAATCTGTATTATGAAGATCGCGACTTGCTAGCATCATTCCCAAATTAACTACCCTCACTCCATTAGCGAGATCGACGACATAGCCGCCAGTTCCATCGAGGATCGGACGACCGAGCAAGCCATCGCGCTTGAGAGGCGTTAGGAGATTGGCACTAGACAAAAAGCGAATAATCTTAGCGCGTCCATCAGCATCGCAACCACCGAGTAAAGCCGCTGTCCTTGCTTGGGCGATCGCCCTCTCCAACGGCCAATCTTCCAATTGCCCTTGCGGATCGAGAACCAAGTCAGAAATCCCTTGAAAATAAGAATCAATGGTCTGCTGTTGGGTGATCACATTTTGCTGACCAGTCAAACTTTCAGAAATCTGATTTTGTCGCCATGCTACCCACACCGCCAAAACCGCAATTAAAATTTGCCCCACTGCGCCCAAAGCTTCCCATTTCAGGCTGTCAAACCATCGCGCAAAGGCGAAATCGAACTTGGTAACATGAGCTGCCATTAATATAGCCACTCCCGCTAAAATGCTAGATAGAGTCACATCCCAACGTTTTCCTAAAGGCGATTTGGCGATCGCATTAAAAATTGTTGGCAACAGAATTGGCAGAATGATCGCGGAGATCACAGCGAGACTGATATAAACCAGTTCATCGCGTTCTAAATACAGCGCCGCGATCGCGGCAACCGATACGATCGTCGCGATGACTAAGAAAAAAGCTTTAATTCGAGAATTTGGTAGAGCCAATCTAGTTGGTTATATGAGGTTTTCTAGTAATTAGGATCAAAGCTGAATTAGCTTTGATCATCTTACAATAAATCTATTGCTATATCTGTAGCCATTTTGGTTGAGACTTCCCGAAAATGCGATCGCTACAAGATCCAAAATGTTAATGTTAGAAAGCAGTAACTCAAAATACTTTTTATGAATGTATCGTATAAGCTGCTGCGATCGTTAACCTACAGCCTAGATATCCAAACGGTTGGGGTGTGTTTTTGGTGTGGAAATTTTGCGATTCAGTTTGGTGGTACTGAGGTGGATGATGAGCCTTTTTATTATCCTTTTGTGTTTGTACTTCCCAATTATTTTTCGTGGCATACTCCATTTGATAAATTTAGGCGGGTTGAGTAGAAAGTAGATAATGTGGCAGAAGGTTTCGAGAGTCGTTCAGTTAAATGAACATCCCGCGATTATTGGCTCACTTCCTTTTACGGTTCTCTACCCAAGGCTGAGATAAACTAAAGGCTAATACAGCATTGATGAGAAGTGAGTATGAACCAAATCACTTTACAAATGATGAAACCGACTGTAGATTCAAGAAACTTCAAAATCTTGCTCAGGTAAATCGCGGATTAAGCAGAAAGTAAATTAATCGATTATGCTTGACCTGAGCGTTTCATTCCTATGCCAGAAAGATAGATGTCTGGAACCTTATAGCGTTCGACTCCATCTTCGGTTCCTTCGTAAATCGAAAGCAATCCAACTTCTCTAGCAAGACTTAACTGTTCATCTAATTCTTGAACATCAACTACATCAAATGGCGAACGTCCTATACTTCTTAATCGATCAATTAGTGGTTGTAATTCGGGAAATTCTTCATTAATTAGAGCATCTAAGGCTTGTTTCGACACCTCCTCAAGCGAAGTACTCAGAGCGCGTGGTCGAATAACAGTCTTCCAATAAGGATCTTGTCTTTGTTCTCTATTCTCCCACTCCTTTGCCTGTAAAAACATCTGCAAAAGAGCGCGAGGGCTATGATTGTCAGTTCCATCCGCAATTCTATTCCAAACCCAATTTCGAGTGAAAGTGGATTTCCCTCCTCGCATTCGCTCACCAACCAGAAGATTCCAAATTTCAAAGACCTGTACCTCACTTAAATAATCACTACTCGGAGATAGCAATCTACCTTGTTCCACCGAGCTAATAAGCTCATTAAAACTTCTAGATTGTAAAGCTTGTTTGATTAAGACTTTAAAGAAATCCGCTTTGTTAAGCCATGAAAGAGTTACAGAGCGGCCAAAAAAGTGACTTTTATTGTCAAATCGCAATCTTCGCCATATATCTTCTCGTAGTAAAACCTTGAATTTCAATTTTTGTAGATCATCGCCCAAATCAGTAACCAAAGACAGCAGCCCCTCAATCGATTGAGTCCGCCTTTCCCGATCCTCCTGCGTATTTCCGAAGCCTGTATCAAGTCCATCAAATAACAACATTGTAATAGAAGATGCAGTACTATCAAAACGAGTTATCCAATCTCTTGCTAAAAGACCAATTTGCGTTTTTTGCAAAAATATCTCAATACATCGCGCCACTTCAAGCTCTGTTGTCGGCTCGTTTTCTAGGGCTTCAGCAAGTAAAGCATCTGGTTGGGGTTTTTCACCACTCCAAGAAAGATAGCAGGCAAGGCAGGTTTGTAGGAGCCAAAAATCACGCCAACTTTTTCCACTAGTCTTTAAAATACGATCAATTTCTTTAAATCCTTCAGGACTAATAATCAGTGAACGATTACCTTTGAGTCGACTAGGTGATAAAACCACAATAGAAGACTGATGTGAATCTTCCAACAAACGTCGAAAAATCGCCGTTTTTCCAGTGCCTTTACGACCAAGAATCAAAGGGAATTTTGGTTGAAGTGCTTTATTCACTAACTCAGTTTCTACAAATGTTTCTAAAAAATTATTCTGATATTCTGCGGTTCCTGCCGAAAATGCCAATTCCTCTAAAATCTGCTCTTTGATATCGAGCAAACTCACAGATAATCGCTGTTCACTAGATGTAGGTAAAAAACGTTCTAACCATTCTGCAACAGGTTCAAAGTCACGCCAAATATCACTATTTGACAAGACCTGATCTGATGTTGCAATCTCTTCTCGATGGGGAATAAAATGAGTTATCTCTGATTCCTTGATTGATTCTGAACTTGCTCTTTGCTCACTCAGAGCAGAGAGCCAATTCCCAATCCAATCAATTGCTCTATGTTGATATCGCTCTATAACTTCTGGAGCTTTACTTGCAGGGACTGGAGACACAATGAATCGTGGCTCTGGAGTCAAAAGCTTCTCATTTCGCCCAGTTTTAGCAGCTAGTAAGGCACGAACAAGCTCACCTGTCCCTATTTTGGCTTGAGGATGAGGAAAGAAAACAATAATTGCAAGATCGGCTAAATCAAAAAGAAGTGGTCCATTTAAAGGGGTAATTCCTGTTCGAGCATCCAACAAAATAACATCGGGTTTGAATGGAAGATCTGTACTTAAAATTTTAATTAGGTCACGCAATGGGTTTCTATCTTCTCGATACCAGGCTCCAATATTAATTAAGTTAAGCAAGCGAGCATAATTTGCGTTTGGTAAACCTGCTGGAAGGCAATAGATCTCATCGATTTCTGAAACTCTTAGAATATGATTAAGCATATCAGGACGCTCACCCTGATCTAAACTCAACAAAGCAAATACCAACCCTTGCCCATCTTTGACCTCGTTTTCTTTTCCAAATAAAGCGGCTAGCCCTGGTGCCTCTAAATCCATATCCACACAAAGGACTGTACGTCCACGACTAGCAAGGATTCGGGCTGTATATGCAAGAGCCGTTGATCTACCAACGCCTCCTCTAAGGGAATAAAATGTTGCTACAATCGGTTTCTCAAGATCATCATCTAAGTCAGATGGGAACACAATTCCTTCAGGACTGCTAGGTCTAGCAAGGGCTTCGGGCCAAAGTGGTAAATCTTCAAGATTAGAGTCAATCGGGAGAGAGCCAGCCCATTCCTGCTCTTCAGGAGTTAGCAAATCTAACCATTGAATTATTAATTCTTCAAGTCCATTTAGAGCAACGTTCTTACGTTGTTCTTTGGATTTATTCCGAAACCCTGACGAGATAATCGCAATACGCCACCCCGTAAAAGGATCTGGCTGAACCCTTACATCCTCAACATCCAAAGCGGCGCGTGACATATTTTGGTATATACGTTCTTTTATTTCTGGATAGTTCATCTGTGTTTCCTAGAGCTACTTCGACGAATTTGAGACTGTATCCATCCAGTCAAGTTTTTTGCACCATCTACCAATTCTATAACAGTAA
>JBBRQX010000145.1:0-6790 GCA_038225745.1 Pseudanabaenales cyanobacterium
AGCGATCGCGCCACAATTTTGTACGAAATCTAAATCTTCACGAGTGTAGATTCCAGATTCACTTACCCAGAGGTACTTGTCTCTCGTTGCTGAATCTAGTTTATCCATCAAAATTTTAGTTTGTGCCAAATCCACTACAAAAGTTTCTAAATTGCGGTTATTGATGCCAATTAAGCGCACATCAGGAATCTGTAATACGCGATCTAGCTCTGCTTGAGTATGTACTTCGATTAGAGCAGTCATGCCAAGCTGATGGATTAATGCTTGAAATTTGGTTAATTCTGCATCGGTGAGAATTGCGGCGATTAATAAAACTGCATCTGCGCCGTGCGATCGCCCTAAGTAAATTTGATAGGGATCGATGATAAATTCTTTGCACAATAGCGGCAAATCAACGGCTTGGCGGACTAATTGCAAATTCTCAAAACTGCCTTGAAAAAATTGTGCGTCAGTTAATATCGAGAGACAACTTGCGCCTCCGCGTTCATAGGCGATCGCGATCGCCACAGGATCGAAATCTTCGCGAAATACGCCTTTGCTGGGAGATGCTTTTTTGACTTCGGCAATTAGGGCGGGCTTAAGGCGGGAATTTTGTAAGCTGTTGTAGAAATCTCGTGGCGGCTGGATCTGATTAATTTTGGCTTTGACCGATTCTAGCGACGAATTCGCATACATCTGAGCAACTTCGCGTTCCTTATGCCAGACGATTTTTTCTAAAATATTTTGTGGTGGATCATTTGGATCAGCGATCGCATAGCCTTTATTGCTAGCTGTTTCAGATTGGCGACGTACTTGCATTGATAAAAAGAATCTTGATCGTGAAAGGTGTGACTTTTAGCATAGAGCAATTTATCAAAAAGCAACCTTAGACAGCTTTTTCATAAATTACTTTATAAATTTTGTAGTTTCTTTACAAGTAAAGCGCTCATTTTTCGGTATATTTGCCTTTGTAATGTGAGTTGAGCATAGATTTTATGAGCGCGATCGCAAACTCTAACCAACCCGAAGATCAGCCAAAGTCTTCGCGAGTTCGAGCCTATTGGCAAAATATTAATTGGAAAAAGTTAGCCAGTCTGGTGACGGCGATCGCCTTGTGCTTTTACCTCACAGCTTGCGGTAATGCTAGCAAATCAGCTACTAAAGAGTCTGTTAAGGCTGCAACTGCCGACATCATCGAAGTTTCGCCACCGACAGAGATTCAACGCCTCAGCCGACTACTAGACCAATATGAACCCAAAGTTAATATCGTTAGCCCCAAAGCCGATGAAGTGCTAAACGATGAACAAGTGGCGGTTAAGCTTGATGTCAAAAATTTGCCAATTTTCAAAAATGCTGATTTTGGTTTAGGGCCGCATATCCATGTGACTTTGGATAATCAGGAATATAAACCACTATACGATCTCAATCAAACTGCGACTTTTGACCACCTCAGCGCAGGAACCCACACAATCCGTGCCTTTGCATCTCGTCCTTGGCACGAAAGCTTCAAAAATCAAGACGCATATGCACAGGTGACTTTTCATGTCTTGACTAAGACTGGCGAAAATACTCCTGAAGCCAAAACACCTTTGCTCACCTATAGCCGTCCTGTGGGAACCTATGGCGCAGAGCCAATCTTGCTCGATTTTTATCTCCAAAATGCGCCTTTGCATTTGCTAGGCAAAGATGATGAGGCGATCAAAGATTGGCAAGTTCGTGCCACGGTTGATGGACAAAGTTTCACTTTTGATCGCTGGGAGCCAATTTATCTCAAAGGCTTTAAAGCTGGACAAAACTGGGTAAAACTAGAGTTGATAGAACC
Organism: Pseudanabaenales cyanobacterium; assembly: GCA_038225745.1. Taxonomy (GTDB): domain Bacteria; phylum Cyanobacteriota; class Cyanobacteriia; order Pseudanabaenales; family Pseudanabaenaceae; genus Pseudanabaena. Next base: position 1,802 of record JBBRQX010000145.1, read on the forward strand.
AGATGGTGACGCGATCGCCAATGTATTTAATAGCACTGCTCACCTGATTAACTATCAGCCCAATGGCACTGATACCCTAGCGCGTCTAGTCCGTGGGGAAAAGATTGCCAATATTGAGGCGATCGTTAATCCTAACTATGTCCCACCTGCTCCTGAAGTTATCCCTGCCCCTGTGGAGTTAGTTGAGCCTAGCGTAACGCCTGATGCAAAGCAAACCGAAACTGCTAAGACTGAAGTTGCTAGCCCCGCATCTGCTCCAGTAACTACTCCCAAAGAACAAGCCAAACCTACCGATAAAGACACTAAAGCTACAAATGTAATTCCAGTTCCTGTTGCGCCAATTACTACAAAACTATCACCTGTGACTAAACCCGCTAAGGTTGCACCGATTAAAGTAAAAGCCGCTCCTGTAGAACCCATCAAGGTTTCACCAGTTCCGACTAAAGCAATAGAAACAGAATCTAAGGCTACCGATCTAGAGACAAATACCAAATTAACCGCAGAAACTAAGCCTGAATCTAAAGCTACAGATAATCCTCCACCATTAATGGATTTGTCTGCAACTACATCAACACCAATCAAAGTGTTAAGTGACGACTCCAAGCGCTGACGCTTAGGCTTACAGCGCGGGATTTTCAGTAACATTACCTAGTTGCTCCATCATAAAGCTTACTTTTTTGTTCGCTTCAGTAAGCGAGCGAGATCGCCGTCTTATGGAGATTTCTCTCCTTTGACGACGCTTTACTAATGGTCGTAAAATGCGATCATGTTAGGACTGTAGAGGATTTTTTAGACCTATGAACTTTAGCCTGAATATGAGTCTAAGTTTAGGTCGCGTTTGGGCGATCGCCACCAATGTATTTCGCGAAACCGTGCGCGAACAGGTGCTTTATCTATCTTTGCTATATACCGCGATCTTGGTGGCAGCGATGCTGATGTTGCCAGAGTTCTCCTATGACTCATCGGCAAAAATGATCGTTGATGTGGGTATCGCGGCGATCGAGGTGGTGAGTTTGATTGTGGCGGTGTTGGTTGGCACAAATCTGATCAATAAAGAGGTCGATAAGCGCACAATTTTCATCCTAATTGCTAAACCCATGCACCGTGCCGAATTTATATTGGGTAAGCATCTGGGCTTAACGGCTGTAGTGGGTGCGTTAGTGTCGATTATGACCTTGATTTTTATTGCGCTGATGGCAATCAAGCAAATTCCGATTCCGATTCCTGCGATTCTCGCGGCGAACTTTTTTATCTTTTGGCAAATCATGCTGCTAGGCGCGATCGCCATTTTCTTTGGTTCGTTTACAGGTTCGCTAATTGCCTCTTTATTGACGCTAGCCGCCTATTTAATCGGCAACTTTAGCCGCGATTTGTTGCTACTAGGTGAGATTTCTAAAAATCCTAGTATGCAAGCAGTAACCCGTACTTTTTATATGATTTTGCCTGATTTATCGCGAGCTAATCTTAAAAACGAGGCGGTTTATAATATTTTGCCAAGTTTGCCCGATATGTTTAACAATGGCGTTTATATTTTGAGTTATGCATTGTTGACGCTTGCGATCGCTATTCTCATCTTTTCCCGTCGCCAGTTTTAAGAACACAAAAACCTCACCCCTAGCCCCTCTCCTTGCAAAGGAGAGGGGAACAAGAAAAATATATTATGCGTTACCGTCGTTTTGGCAAAACTGAGATGCTTCTGTCCGTGTTTTCATTGGGAGCAATGCGCTATCTGGAATCGGCGGATAATGCTCATAAAACGATTCTGAGAGCATTAGAAGTTGGCATCAATCATATTGAAACTGCTCAAGGCTATGGCAAGAGTGAAGAATTTATTGGGAAGGCGATGCGAAATGGATTGAGCGCTCAGCGCGATCGCCTTTACCTGACCACAAAAATTTCGCCAACTAAAGACGCGGATTCCATGCGCCGCCAAATTGAGCAGTCTCTCAAAAAGCTGAATGTAGACTATATCGATAATTTTGATATTCATGGAATTAATTTAAAAGAACATCTGGACTTAGTGACAAATCCCAATGGCTGCATGGAAGCTGTGAGAGAAGCGATCGATCAAAAAATGATTGGTCATGTCGGCTTCTCTACCCATGCCCCCCTTGAGGTAATTCTCGATACGATTAACACCGATTTGTTCGAGTCCATTAACTTACATTACTATTACTTTAATCAACGCAACGCTCCCGCCGTGCAGCTTGCCCACGAAAAAGACATGGGTGTATTTATCATTTCGCCATCGGACAAAGGCGGAATGCTTTATAGTCCTTCGGAAGAATTAACAAGCGCAAGCTATCCATTTACAGCTTTATATATGTGCGATCGCTTCCTACTCAGCGATCCGCGCGTGCATACCCTCAGCCTCGGCGCAGCTAACCCTGCCGAAATTGACTCGCATCAAGACGCATGGGATCACGATGAACCCATGTCCGAATTAGAACTAGCCGTTCTCGATCGCATTAATCACCGCTATACCTTACTCGAAGGCGATCGCTGTTCCCAGTGTTATGAATGCTTACCATGCCCTGAAAATATCAATATTCCTGAAGTGTTGAGGTTAAGGAATTTGGCGATCGCCTTTGATATGGAAGAATTTGGGAAATATCGCTATAAAATGTTTGAAAATGCGGGACATTGGTTCCCTGGTCGTAAAGCGATTCATTGCACAGATTGCGGCGACTGCTTGCCACGCTGTCCAGAAAACTTAGATATCCCCAAGCTGTTGCGCGATACACACGATCGCTTGCAAGGAGACGAAGGTAAACGACTATGGGAATAGTCAATGAATAGCTAGTAATCCATCAAAGGAAATTTGCCTAGTTAAGCGATCGCTATATCGATTAACTATCTAGTAAAAACTTCTCTTTTGTTAAGTATTGTCGGGCAGCATGATGGATATGGTAGACAGTTACTTTTTCATCTTCGATGCAGTAGAGGATTCTGTAGTCTTTTTTGTATAAGAGACATCTTATTTCAACTCCAACTAGTAAAGTTTCTGGAGCAACGGGGCAACGTTTGGGCATTAATCCTAATGAATCAATTTCCTCAAATAATCCATTAAACCAATGGTTAGCTGCATCCAAATTGCCAGACTTAATCCAAAGATAGATTTCTTCAGCATTTGACAAAGCGGTAGGCGTGATTCTAATTTGGTATCTCATGCTTTTCTCTTAGCATTTGTAAGCCTTCAACTGCACTTACATCTTTTCCCTCTGCGGTTTCTTGCATAGATTGTCGGATCGCTGAGACTGATCGTGCTAATTCGAGTTCGTTTAGTAAATCTTGATAAGATTCGGCATCTTGCATTACAACCGAAGCCTTACCATTTACAGTCAAAACAATCGGCTTATGGCTTTCCTGCATTTGCAAGATAAATTCTTTAGCATTCCTTTGGAAATCTGAAAGCGGAAATATGTTGCGTATGTTTAGCATTTTTATTGCTCTAACAATAAATATTCATGAAATTTCATGCTATCTCATCAAATCATAAAAGTCTAGTTTTTAAGTCAAGAAAAAGCGATCGCTTTTTGATTTGGTGAAATCCGAATAGAGGCAAAGGTTAGCTTTCATGACATATCGGTACAATATGATGAGAGTAAACCGTAAACACTAACTATGATCCCAACCGTAATCGAACAGTCTGGTCGTGGCGAAAGAGCCTTTGACATTTTTTCGCGTCTGCTGCGCGAGCGGATCGTATTTTTGGGACAACAGGTAGATGACAGCATTGCCAGCATCATCGTTGCTCAGCTGCTTTTCCTTGAAGCTGACGACCCCGAAAAAGATATTTTCTTGTATATCAACTCACCTGGTGGATCGGTGACCGCAGGTATGGCAATTTATGACACCATGCAGCACATTCGCCCTGATGTTTCGACGATTTGTGTGGGCTTAGCGGCAAGTATGGGGGCTTTTTTGCTTACTGGTGGCGCAAAGGGCAAGAGACTATCTTTGCCGCATACCCGCATCATGATTCACCAGCCCCTTGGTGGCGCACAGGGACAAGCAACTGATATTGAAATCCAAGCTAAGGAAATTCTTTATCATAAAAGTCGTCTTAATGAGTTGATGGCTTTCCATACAGGGCAGCCGCTTGAGCGTATCGCCGACGATACCGATCGCGATTTCTTTATGGCTCCTAATGAGGCAAAGAATTACGGATTGATTGATGAAGTTGTCAGTCAGCGCCCTAAGTTTGCAGTCGCAGCGTAAATTTTTGACAAATAAAAAGGCTCACCATGTGAGCCTTTTTATTTGTGGCTATTGACTTTAAGCGCAACTTAATTAGAAATAAGTAAGTCGACACAATCAAATATAAAACCCAAAAAGCTGTGGCGCACGCGCAGCGTGCGCCACAGCTTTTTGAGTTTGAGTTATTGGTCATCAGAATCTTGTCAGGTGTGTGGAGTTTATGAAATTATTTGGTACAGATGGCATTCGTGGTCATGTTGGCAGTTTTTTGACGGCGACCCTAGCCCTAGAAGTTGGAATTAGTGCGGGTAAAATTTTAAAAGATCGGGTTGAGCTAGATCGTGTAAGTAAAGCAAATGTGATTGCGATCGGCAAGGACTCACGGACATCAGGCGATATGCTGTCAGCGGCGATTTCCGCAGGTTTGACGGCGGCGGGTTGGGATGTTTGGCATATTGGGCTATGTCCTACGCCTGCGGTGGCGCATCTGACTGCAAGTAATCCTGATATCTTTGGCGGCGTGATGATTTCTGCCAGCCATAATCCTCCTGAAGATAATGGGATTAAGTTTTTTGGTGACAATGGCAGCAAACTCTGTGGAGAAACTCAACAAGCGATCGAATCGCTATTGGAATCTGGACTTCATGCAAATTTGGCGAACTCTTCGACAAATTGGGGTAAGTATTACGAAAAATCTCATTTAATTAGCGATTATCAAGAGTCTTTGCAATCATCGATCGCTACAGATTTAAGCGGACTTAAAGTAGTCCTAGATCTCGCCTACGGTTC
>JBBRQX010000146.1:0-6779 GCA_038225745.1 Pseudanabaenales cyanobacterium
CCGCAAACGCAACCGCAAACGCACCCGCAAACGCACCCGCAACCGCAAACGCAACCGCAAACGCACCCGCAAACGCACCCGCAAACGCAACCGCAACCGCACCCGCACCCGCAACCGCACCCGCATCCGCAACCGCGATGAATATCTGTTTGCCGCTCAGACCTGCCTTTACACCAGAAAAATCTGCACCTTCCAAATTCGCGCCCCTAAAGTTACAGCCTCGTATATCCGCCTTCCGAAAATCCGCATCCACAAGATCCTTTCGCCCCTTGAAAGAGCGATTTCGCAAATCCTGATTAGAAAAATCTAGCGGCTGGGTCATAACTTCACATATTTGCCTTAAACCAACATATCACGAAAAATTATTAGAACTTACTAGCCCTGCAATAAATTGCGGACTAAAAGCTTAAACCTGTTGAAACAGATTGATTTGAGGCTTTCTTTAGTCAGTTTTAACTGAATTTAGCTTTGAGACAAGAACTTTAGTTCTTGGTTAACTTGCGTAAGTCCTAATCATGTTACCAGCACTGCAATTTTTGCGATCGCCTCACTGAGTAATATTAGATGCTTATTCCTTAATTTTGGTGATAAATTTAGACGATCGCAGTTTTGAGATGACATGCGATCGCGCTAAAATATGTTTAAGCTTACAACTACTCAAAAGCTAGACTTAGTAGGAATTGGAAATGCAAACACTGACAATCCCGACTCCAACAACAGACAAAAAAATCTGGACAGATGCCGAACTAATGGCATTGACCGATGGGAATTGCTATGAACTTGTGAATGGAGAGCTAATCAATATGGGAAACTCAGGAGCTTTGCGTGGATATATTTGCAGCCTTCTCGTCATGGCATTAATGAATTACATTTTGCCCAGAAAACTTGGCATTATTCTCGATTCTAGTACAGCCTTCACAATGAAGAATGGCAACAAGCGATCGCCTGATATTTCCTTTGTATGCAGAGAGAAGTTACAAGGACTTACCGAATTACCCGATGGCTTTTTAGATGGCGCACCTGACCTAGCGATCGAGGTTCTCTCTCCTAACAACACGATCGCCGAAATCGATCAAAAAATCGTGGAATATTTTGAGAATGGCTCACGCTTAGTTTGGGTGGTTAATCTCAAATTGCATTATGTCTTAGTCTATCGCTCAGCCCAAGAACCCGATCGCCTACTCAAACAATCTGATTCTTTAGATGGTGAAGATGTTATTGCTGGTTTCACAATGCCATTGTCAGAATTATTTCAGAAGCTATCTTTTTGATTGATTTTGCGATCGCATTAACACCTGCTTCTGATGATTAATTTTGCGATCGCAATTTGAGCATGTCAAACCAGTAATTCAAACCTAAAAATAAAATGTAAATAGGGGCTTGCAATGAGATAAATTAATTCTAGTTGTCAAAAATTAATCTGCATGTCTTATTACATTTCACCTCGCTTTTTGGATAAATTGGCTGTACATCTGGCTAAAAATTTCATGAAGTTGCCTAATGTAACTGTCCCCCTGATTTTTGGTATTCATGGAGGCAAAGGTGAGGGTAAGTCATTTCAATGTGAATTGGCTTTTGAGAAATTAGGTATTGAACCGATCAGAATGTCGGGCGGAGAATTGGAAAGTCCTGATGCAGGCGATCCTGCGCGATTAATTAGAATGCGTTATCGCGAAGCGGCAGAATTGGTCAAAGTGCGCGGCAAAATGTGCGCTCTCTTAATTAACGATATTGATGCAGGGGCGGGACGAGTCGATAGCACAACGCAATATACCGTCAATACACAGTTGGTTAATGCCACTTTGATGAATATTGCTGATAATCCGACCAATGTGCAGCTTCCCGGAAGTTATGACAGCAATCCGATTAGGCGTGTACCGATTATTGTAACGGGGAATGATTTTTCGACTTTGTATGCGCCGTTGGTGCGTGATGGTCGGATGGAGAAATTTTTCTGGCAGCCTGATCGCAGCGATCGCATTGGCATTGTCAGTGGTATTTTTGCACCTGACAATGTTCCCCAATGGGAAATTGAGCGGCTTGTAGATATGTATCCCGATCGCTCGATTGATTTCTTTAGCGCACTGCGATCAAGCCTCTATGACGAGCAAGTACGCAAGTTTGTTTATGAGATTGGTCTAGATCGTCTGTCCCTGCGCTTGGTAAATAGTACCGAAGCTCTACCCGAATTTCGTCCACCTAGTTTTGATTTGAGAAAGCTGAAGGAGGCAGGCGATCGCTTATTAGCAGAAGGCGATCGGGTCAGTCAGCGCAAGCTCATCCAAGAATATATGCCTGTGGGAAATGTGAATTATTAGGTTTGACAAGGCTTTTTGCGGAAATGAAAATCAGTATTCGCGAGATTATCCCCAAACAGGCTAGGATACAAATATATAGAGTAATCATATAGAGTAATCAGGAATTAATCATGGTAGAACGTCCTATCAAGAAAGCAGATCGTCAGCTAAACCCCGAAACCAATGAAGCCAAACCTAGCGCTCAACGGGCTGATGACTCAAAGCGTTCTACCCGTAGTGATGGTGGTGGTAGAGACAAGAGAGACAAGCGTGGCTCCAGAGACGAAGAATCTAAAGCACCCGTAAATCTCGCTTTAGTAAGAGGCCCTAAGCCAACTAAACCACAACCAGTCGTAGAAGAAGTTATTGCAGAAGTATCTGAAGAAAGCACGCCTGAAGAAACAATTGAAGCATAGCGCTTGGTGCTGCAAATAAAAAAGGGCGCATTGCGCCCTTTTTTATTTGGAGTTTGTGAGTAAGCCTTGGCTGGGGCTAAAAACCAAAGTCAGTAAAAATAACAGCAGCACCGCTAAAACGATCGCGGGGCCAGAAGGCAAATTGAGATAATAACTGGCATATAACCCGATCGCACTTGCCGTCAAGCCTAACCCCGATCCTACAAAAATCATCCAATGTAATTCTTTGACTAATAAATAAGCCGTAACTGCGGGACCAACTAATAACGACACGACCAAGACCACGCCCATCGTTTGCATACTGGCAATAATTGTCAAAGTTACACCCGCCATTAACCCCAAATAAATCAGATTAACAGGTAATCCCAAAGCTTGCGCTCCAGTGCGATCAAATGTGTAAAACAATAATTGCTTATAAAACATCGCGATCGCTACTAACACGATCGCCGTAATAATTCCTGCCCGAATCGTATCGGTTGAAGTAACGCTGAGAATATCGCCAAACAGAAATCCATGCAGATCGATTTTGATCTTCAGCAATGAGATTAATAAAATGCCGATCGCGAAAAAACTTGAAGATGTTAACGCCATCGCTGCATCAACTTTGACACGAGTTTGCGATCGCAACCATGCGATTAAAAATGCACTGCCAATACCTGAAATAAATGCGCCAATCGCCACATCAATTTTATAAAAAAAGGCGATCGCCATCCCCGGCATGACTGTATGCGTCATCACATCGCCAAGTAAGGCCATACGCTGCACGATCAAGAAGCAACCGATCGCTGGACAAATAATTCCTGCTAAGCCGCCTGCGATTAAGGCATTTCGCATAAATTCTAAGGCGAGTGGCTCAGTGAGCCATTGCCAAATGGGAAATTGGGCTAATAGTGGCAAGGACATTTATGGTTGAGAGATTCCAGCACTACAATCTTGCCACACTAGGATCTATAGCCAGAATATTAGTCATATTCCTTTCCCAGTCTAAAAATAGATATTAAAACCCAAAAATTAGCGTTGCGGCGCTTCGCGCCGCAACGTCTAATCTTTTGCTGGGAAGGGAGTATTTATAGGCGATCGCTCTCTCTGAGGGTTCACTATAGCGATCGCTATAATAGTGAGACAGATTGTAGTGAAAACCTTACAATTTGCCTCACTAGATATTTCATCAAAAACATCAGTTATGACTGCAACCGCCACCAAGACACAATACGAAGCCGTCATTGGGCTAGAAACTCATTGTCAGTTGACCACCAATTCCAAAATATTTTGTAACTGTTCAACCCAATTTGGCGCACCACCAAACACCAATGTTTGTCCTGTTTGTCTTGGAATGCCGGGAGTGTTGCCTGTCCTAAATGAAAAAGTGCTGGAATATGCAGTCAAGGCTGGATTAGCGCTCAATTGCCAAATTGCCCCCCACAGCAAGTTTGATCGCAAACAATATTTTTATCCAGACCTTCCTAAAAACTATCAGGTTTCTCAATACGATCTACCGATCGCTGAACATGGTTGGATCGAGATTCAATTAGAAGATGGCAGCACAAAGCGAATTGGAATTACGCGCTTGCATATGGAAGAAGATGCAGGGAAATTAGTGCATGGTGGTAGCGATCGCCTTTCAGGTTCCAGTCATTCGCTCGTAGATTTTAATCGTACAGGTGTCCCCCTATGCGAAATTGTATCGGAGCCAGATATCCGCACAGGAGCAGAAGCTGCTGCTTATGCTCAAGAAATTCGCCGAATTTTGCGCTATCTCGGTGTCTGTGATGGCAATATGCAAGAAGGATCATTGCGTTGTGATGTGAATATTTCGGTGCGTCCTGTTGGGCGTGAGAAGTTCGGCACGAAGGTGGAGATCAAAAATATGAACTCCTTCAATGCTATTCAAAGAGCGATCGATTTTGAAATTAACCGTCAAGTCGAGGCGATCGAGACAGGCTGTGAAATCATCAAGCAAGAAACTCGCCTTTGGGAAGAAAATGCTCAACGCACAATCAGTATGCGTTCCAAAGAAGGCGCAAGCGATTATCGCTATTTTCCTGAACCAGATTTAATGGCGATCGAAGTTCCATTAACAACCCTAGCGCGATATCGTTCTGAACTTCCGACACTTCCTGCGGCGCATCGTAAACGTTATCGCGAAGACTTTGGATTAACTGCCTATGATGCAGCTCTGATTGCCGACGACCGCAGCATTGCCGAGTTTTTTGATGACACGATCCTCACAGGTGCAGAACCAAAGCAAGTATTTAATTGGGTCATGGGCGATGTTACCGCCTATCTCAATGAGAACAAGCTCAAGATTGCCGATATTGCGCTCACGCCAACGATTTTAGGCGAAACGATCGCGCTAATTTCTTACGGTACGATTAGCAGCAAAATTGCTAAGGATATTTTGCCTGAACTGATTGTTAAGGGCGGCTCGGTCAAGGACTTGGTTGCATCTAAAGGCTTAACTGTTCTAGCAGGTGCAGAACTTGAGCAAATCATTGATGAGATTATTGCCGCCAATCCGAAGGAAGTGGAGCAATATAAGGCTGGTAAAACTAAGTTATTAGGCTTCTTTGTCGGTCAAACGATGAAGAAAACTCAAGGACGAGCCGAACCTCAGTCAACTAATAAATTGATTACCGATAAACTTGCAGACTAAGAGCGTGTTTGAGAAGTTTTCGATCCCCCCCAGCCCCCCTTAAAAAGGGGGGAGAATTAATTCTTCCCCCTTTTTAAGGGGGATTGAGGGGGATCGAGTAGAACTTTTTGCTAAATCCCAAACTTTTTAAACACGCTCTAAAAGAGAGGGGCGGCGAGATCCCGCCGCCCTTTTTTATGATTTTTTACAGTTCAAAAAAGCTGCGAATAGAATTTAGATATAACGGCTCATTGGTAGAAGCATTATTGTTATGCCCACCATTGGGAATCAGCACAATTTGCTTTCTACTTGATGTTGCCTCAAATAATTGCTGAGACATTGCCGCAGGAATTAAATCATCCGCAGTGCCGTGAATATAAAGCACAGGCATAGAGAGCGATCGCACTTTAGCGATCGAATCAAAGCGCTGATGAATCAGCAAATTGATTGGGAAAACTCGATATTTAGGTTCGCGGGTCGCTAGCTCGGTTATCGATGTAAACGAAGCTTCCACAATCATTCCCAACCCATCAGGATGCTTAGTTGCAAGCTCGATCGCGATCGCCCCGCCTAGTGAATGTCCATAAATCATGATCTGATTTGGCTTGTAACCCTTCGAGATTAAATAATCCCAAGCCGTCTGAGCATCTGTATAAACCGATGATTCGTTTGGGAAAGCACCCTCGCTGCGGCCATAGCCGCGATAATCAATTAATAAAACTGAAAATCCCATTCGCATCAAACGATTGGCATGTTTGGCATTAGCACTAATATTTTTGCCATTGCCATGCAAATATAAAATTACCTTGCGATCGCCTAAATCCGCTTTTTCTTCCTGCTTAGCATTGGGCAACCACCAACCATAAATATTTTCACTATTGCCATCAGCTTTTTTAACAGGAATTAAGACATCCTCATACTTAGCATTAAATTTCGCTGGTGTGGTCGTAATTTCCCGTTCAGGTGCGAAAACTAACCTTGTCTGCCCAAACCACAAGGCTAAGCAAACTGAACCATAAAAACTGGTGATCGCAATACCAGCGATCGCGACAGGACGTAGCCAAGGGTTACGCGATCGCTTAGTAGCCTGTTCATGGCGCAATGGTTCTAAAGATGATTCAGTCATTGAAGTTTAGGCTTTTATAGTTTCGGTGTATATCGAGCAACGCTTTATACTAAGTTTACAGCTTGAATTTTAATCGATAAAAAATATTGCACATTTGCGCGGTTGTTGTAATATGGTAAAGCACTAAAAAGCAAATTGCGGTCATGGTGGAATGGTAGACACGCCATCTTGAGGTGGTGGTGGCGAAAGCTGTGAGAGTTCGAGTCTCTCTGACCGCATAATTACAAAAAAAGAACGCACAGCGTTCTTTTTTTGTATGAATAAGCCCCGCAAAGCGGGGCTTGTAAAAAAATTGGGGCTTAGTTTCA
>JBBRQX010000147.1:0-6765 GCA_038225745.1 Pseudanabaenales cyanobacterium
ATTCTTGGCTACATTTACTAATGTTACGTGGAACGAAGACCGCCCTCACCCCCCAGCCCCCTCTCCCTAGGGGAGAGGGGGAGCAAGATGCGATGAAATATTTTCTTGTTCCCCTCTCCCTCAGGGAGAGGGGAACAAGAGAATATTTACATCTTGCTCCCCCTCTCCCCTAGGGAGAGGGGGCTGGGGGGTGAGGGCGGTCTTCGTTCCACGTAACATTAGTAAATGTAGCCAAGAATAAAGGCGGCGCATCGCGCCGCCTTTATTCTTGGCTATAGCCTATCCAAGCTAACTAAGCAAAAATTTGACCTAATGCTGTATCAATATCAGGATATTGGAACGCAAACTTATAAATTTCGGCTTTATGTGGCACAACTCGCTGACCATCAAGCAACACACTTGCACCTTCGCCAAATATCAAAATTAAAGCGACGGCAGGAACGGGCAGAAATGCGGGGCGTTTAATTGCTTTGGCAAAGGCGATCGTGAAGTCATTATTGGTGACAGCTTTGGGAGCCGTCGCATTGAGTGCGCCTGTAACCTGAGCATTATTCAAGGCATAAATAATTAGCTCAACGAGATCATCGCGATGAATCCATGAAAACCATTGCTTGCCACTGCCAATTTTGCCACCGCCGCCAACTTGGAAGATCGGTAACATTTTGCCGATCGCGCCGCCCATACCTAAGACAATTCCCGTTCTTAGTTTAACTAGCCTTACGCCTAAGCTCGTCACGACATCGGCGGCTGCTTCCCAGTCTTTGCAAACATTGGCCAAAAAGTCATCGCCTGCATCACTATATTCATCAAAGGATTTATTAAGGTTCGTGCCGTAATAGCCGATCGCCGAGCCGCTAATTAATACTTGTGGCTTCACCTCAGCTTTGGCGATCGCCTCAACTAATACTTTTGTGGTTAAAATGCGACTATCACGAATCTGTTGTTTGCGTTTATCCGTCCAACGCACACCCGCGAGCGGTTCACCAGCCAGATTAATTACGGCCTGACTACCATCGATCGCCTTAGCCCAATCGCCCAATATTAAAGGGTTATAGCCAATAACTTCAACATTGGGGAAAGTTTTTGGGGGGAATTGACGGCTTGCCTTTTGTGAATCGCGAGCGAGGACGACAATGCGATCGCCCAAAGCCTGTAAACGCTCAACTAATCTCACGCCGACAAATCCAGTAGCACCCGTTACTACAATTTTCATAATATGTTTCTGCTTAAATTACTAAAGACATCAACCCAAGTCTGATTGATTATTTTAAGGCGAAAACCTCTTCGTAACTACACATATGCCTAGCTCACCAAAAAACAAACTATTAATCGTTGATGATGAAGTCGATAACTTAGATCTACTTCAGCGTATTTTTCATCGATATTATCTAATCTTGCGGGCTAAAGATGGATTTGAGGCTCTGGCAATTTTGGCAAACGAGTCAGATATTGCAGTGATTATCTCTGATCAACGGATGCCGATGATGACGGGTACTGAGTTTTTTAGTCAAGTTGCGGAGAGCTATCCTGACACTTTGCGAATTATTTTGACTGCCCATACCGATATTCGTGATCTGGTAGAAGCGATCAATCAATCCAAAGTTTTTAAATACATGACGAAACCCTACAAGGTAGAAGAGTTAATGCAGGTCGTGCAACAGGCGACAGAAATTCATGAATTATTGAAGTTAAGAACTTCCAAACTTCGTAACGATCTCGAAAATGCGGAAGCTAAGTATAAAAGTATTTTTGATAATGCGATCGAGGGAATTTTTCAAACCACCATGGATGGACGTTATTTAATCGCAAATCCAATGCTAGCCCAAATTTATGGCTATCCTTCGGCAAAATCCCTAATTAATAATCTTACCAATATTACCAATCAGCTTTATGTCAATCCAAAGCGCCGACAAGAATTTATCGATATTTTGCAGTTCCATGATACGGCTTCTAATTTTGAATCTCAAGTTTATCGTTGCGATCGCACAAAAATCTGGATCTCAGAAAATGTCCGCGCTGTCCGCGATCAAGATGGAACTTTGATCGGTTTTGAAGGCACTGTTCAAGATATTTCTCAGCGGAAGCGGGCTGAAGAAGAATCGCAATTATTACAATGCTTGACCTTAGATATTAGTGCGGCTAACGATTTTCAAACAGCTTTAGAGATCGCGCTGACCAAGATTTGCGAGTTTACAGGATGGAACTATGGCGAAGTGTGGACACCATCGGCTGATGAACAGATTTTGATATGTAGCCCTGCATGGTATAGCAGTATTCAAGGATTAGAAGAGTTCCGTGAATGCAGCGAAAAAATCTCTTTTCCGACGGGGATTGGTTTTCCGGGAAGAGTTTGGGAACATCAGCGACCAGAATGGATTTGGGATATCTCCTTAGAAACAGAAACTCATTTCTTACGCAAATATCCTGCCTTAGAATGTGGTTTGCGATCGGGCTTAGCAATTCCTATTAGTGCAGATAATAGCGTGGTGGCGATCATGGCTTTCTTTACCAAATATCCCAACGATCGCGATCAACAATTGGTGGGCGTAATCGGGGCGATCGCGATGCAATTAGGTGTATTGATGCGTCGTAAACGTGATGAAGAATCTCTTCGTTTGATGAATGAAGAACTCTCACTAGCACGCGATCGCGCCTTAGAAGCCAATCACACTAAAAGTAGTTTTATTGCGAATATGAGCCATGAATTACGCACGCCCCTAAATGCAATCCTTGGCTATAGCGAGATATTGCAAGAGGATGCCGCCTTGTTGGGCTTAGAAGATTTTGGCAATGACCTCCAAAAAATCCATAAATCTGGCAGGCATTTGTTGGAATTAATTAACGATATTTTGGACATGACCAAAATTGAGGCGGGTAAACTGGAAATTTATTACGATAATTTCGATTTATCATTACTGATATGGGATACCACGACAATGATTCAACCGTTAGTATTCAAAAATAATAATCGCTTAGGTATAGATTGCGATCCGCAGCTTGGTGATATTCGTGCAGACATGACGCGCTTGCGTCAAATTCTATTAAATCTTTTAAGTAATGCTTGTAAATTCACGGAATCAGGTGAAATTCAAATTAAAGTTAATCGCCAAAATTCTGGTGAAGGAGAGTTTTTTTGCTTGGCAATTAGTGATACAGGTATCGGAATTAGTGCAGGAAATCTCCAAAAACTGTTTCAATCATTTAACCAAGCTGATAGTTCGACAACGCGACAATATGGTGGCACAGGCTTAGGGCTTGCTATCAGTCAGCGTCTTTGCCAAATGATGGGCGGGATCATCAAGGTACAGAGTGATTTAGGTAAAGGTTCGACCTTCACTATTTTTCTACCTGTCAATTGCGAAATTGCAACGAATCGCAACTAAATCGCGATCGCCTTTACTAGCGATCGCGATAGACTATGAACTGTTTTCTCGCGCCCAGACTATAGACCGCTATTTCAAAATGCCAAATATTAATCCCAATATGATTCATCCTCGCGCCATTGTTCATCCTGATGCAAAAATTGGTGAAGGCACATCAATTGGAGCCGATGCCATTGTTGATCAGTTTGTGGAGATCGGCGATCGCTGCGAGATTCGAGCGAGGGCGATCGTCACGGGACATACCAAGATTGGCAACGATAACCAGATTGGCTATGGGGCGATCGTTGGCTCAGAGCCACAGGATACTTCATATAAAGGTGCGATTAGTTTTGTGGAAATCGGCGATCGCAATGTGTTGCGAGAATATGTGACCGTCAATCGCGGTACAAAGGAAGGCTCAGCCACGAAAATTGGTAATGATAATTTATTTTTTACAGGCGCACATGTTGCCCATAACTGCGCGATCGGCGATCGCGTGATTTTGGTAAATAACGTTTTACTCGCGGGCTATGTGGAAGTGCATGACCATGCCTTTATGGGCGGCGATTCGGTGGTGCATCAGTTTACGCGCATCGGTGCTTACGCCATGGTTCGCGGACAGACGCGCCTCGGCATGGATGTGCCACCCTATTGCATGGCGGTTGATACAAATATGGTGTTTGGGCTAAATCGCCTTGGTTTGCGCCGCAATGGGTTTAGCCACGAGCGCCGCCGTACTATTTACTCGGCCTATGATGTTCTTTATAAGTCTGATCGCAATCGAACTCAAGCGATCGAATTTCTGGAGTCAGCGCCCGAATTTGCGGCCAATCCTGACATTCAAATGTTCTGCAATTTCATCAAAATCAGCCGTCGCGGTATTTGTAAACTTTACGAAAAAGGCGCAAGTCGGATCGAAGAAGATCGCGATTAAGTGCGAAACTAGCCTTTGGTGAATTGCAAATATTTGAGCTACGAGTTTGAAACAAGAATCTTCAGGAAAATCTTCAAAGCGCTCTTCTTATTGGCAGATGCGAGATTACGTCTATCCCCAGCGTGTTCTGATTGCTAAAGCATTTCTATGCACATTAGTCTTTATCGGTACGATGCCCTTGCTTGCCGAACTCTTAGGGCGGGTTGCCCAAGCCCTTGGCAAAGGTGACGTTAATGCTATTTTGCAGATCGCCGCTTTCACCGTAGTGATGTTTGTGTTTCGGGGATTGGGGCAGTATGGGCAGGACTCAATGATGTCGCAGGCGGCGCTGAATGTCGCTAGAGATTTGCGCGTAGATGTGTACTCGCATTTGCAAACCCTCGATCTCGATTATTTCGCCGAGTCGCGGACTGGAGATTTGTCCTATCGCCTGACTGAAGATATTGATCGCATTGGCGAAGTAATCGCCAAATTTTTCCATCAGTTCATTCCGTCAGTATTGCAATTGATTTTTGTACTGGCGTACATGATTTATTTGAATTGGATCTTGACGCTGACGACTCTAGCCGTTGCGCCATTAATCGCCATCTTAATTGCATGGTTTGGCGATCGCATGTTAAGCCTTAGCCGCCGTAGCCAAGATCAAGTTTCCAATCTCGCCGCCTTACTTTCCGAAACTTTTAGCGGTATTCGTCTAGTCCGCGCCTTTGCCACTGAGTCATACGAAGTCGAGCGCTTCAAACAAGAATCCGAACAAAATAGCCGCCGCAAATATGCCGCCGATCGCGTCAGAGCAATTCAATATCCTGTGATTGGCTTTTTAGAAGCCACAGGAATTTGCTTTTTGTTTCTGCTCGGCGGTTGGCTGATTTCTAATAACTGGCTGAAACCCGAACAATTTGTCGCATTCGGCGCAGGTGTAGCGCTGTTAATCGATCCAATTTCTAATACCACTGGCAGCTACAACGAACTCAAGCAAGCCGAAGCTTCCGTCGATCGCATTTTCGAGATTTTCAAAATTAAACCAATTGTCACCGAAAAACCTCATGCGATCGCCCTTCCTGAAGTAACAGGCAAAGTCGAATATATTAATGTCGGCTTCCAATATCAAAGCGATCGCGCAGTTCTCACCGATATCAATCTTGTCGCCAATCAAGGTGAAGCGATCGCCCTAGTCGGTATGTCAGGCGCAGGGAAATCCACTTTGATGAATCTACTAATGCGGTTCCATGATGTCAACTCTGGCAAAATCTTGATCGATGGTTACGACATTCGCGATGTCCAGATTAAAAGTCTACGCCGCCAGTTAGCTCTCGTTCCTCAAGAGAATATTCTCTTTTCGGGAACTGTTGCTTCTAATATTGCGTTTGGACAGAAAGATTATGATACCGAAGCAGTGGAAAAAGCCGCGAGAGTTGCCAATGCCCATGATTTTATTATGGAACTCCCTCAAGGTTATGACACATGGGTAGGAGAGCGCGGTGTAAATCTCTCAGGCGGTCAGCGTCAACGTATTTCCATCGCTCGCGCCGTTCTCCTTAATCCCAAAATCCTAATTCTCGATGAAGCAACTTCTGCACTAGATGCCGAATCGGAAAGTCTTGTCCAAGAAGCCTTACAACGCTTGATGCAAGGGCGCACTGTGTTTATCATCGCTCATCGCTTAGCCACAATTAGAAACAGCGATCGCATTATCGTTTTAGAACAAGGTCAAATTGTCGAATCAGGAACCCATGATCAACTATTACAAAAGTCAGGACGCTATGCTCAACTGCATTCGCGCCAATTTGACATCATCGGTTAAAGATTCATAAACATTCAAATTTGGCGATTTGGTATGCAACAGTTATACTCAAACTAATTTTATCAAGTACATTGGATATTGACCGCGTTTTTATCACTTTACTATGTGAGTCCAATGCACCAACTACTAATGCCGCGCGATCGCCAAAATTTGATGGTGAAGAGATAAAATGTCCTGACGGTTACACTACGATTAACTGGTGTTAGGCAAATTTTGGAATCGCACGATCTGCATCAGGTAGAATTAATATGCAATTATTTAATTTAATGAGTGTTAGCAGCGATCGCCCTAATCATCGCTATGTTAGCGTCTTAGTCGATTGCATTGGTATTGACGATCTGCTGACCTATCGCATCCCTGAAGATGTAATTATTCAAGTTGGGGATATTCTGAGTGTTCCATTGGGTACTCGTCATGTGGGGGCGATCGCTTTACAAATTTCTGATACTTCTCAAGTTGCTGATAGTGAAATAGAAATCAAAGCGGTAAGTTCAGTAATTAGTTCAGGAATTTTTCCTCAAACCTATTGGCAAATGCTGATCCGCACTGCTGACTATTATCGGACACCTCTGATTCAGACTGTCAAAACTGCGCTTCCGCCTAAGTTATTGGATCAATCTCATTATCGAATTAAAATTAAGACCCTCACCCCCCAGCCCCCTCTC
>JBBRQX010000148.1:0-6726 GCA_038225745.1 Pseudanabaenales cyanobacterium
GTCCCATAATGCTGAGTCAATCTTTCCGCAAAGTATAGTGGGCTAGGTCTACCGACATAATCACGTAAGTAGCCATCTAGTTCATTGTTGAAATCTGGATCGTTTTTGTAATGATAAAAAGATGTCTCTAGCTCAGCGAGGGCGCTCATGAGGGTTTCAGGGACATATTTGCCGCCAAAAATGCCAAACCGTCCTAGTGCGTCAGGACGATTGATGATTTTGGCTTGGCTAGTTGGGCTTGGAGCAGTTACTTTTGGAGCGATCGGCGTTGTGGTCATTGCGGTGGGTCTTGACTGATGAGTTAGCGATTATTAAAACTTTGCTGGTGCGCTTGTGGCACTGTATTTAAGATAACAAAATCATTGGCTAGCCGATCGCCTAGTCAACTTGTACGGAAACACACACCCCTTAACGATGTAGAACCGATCCTGTTTAAAAGCTAGACAACCTAAGATATTCAAAGACGTTTCAAGCACAGGAGTTAACTGGCGATGCAACCAACTAATCCAAATCAATTTACTGAAAAAGCATTCGCAGCGATCGCCAAAACCCCTGATGTGGTGAAAGCGGCTCAGCAGCAACAGATCGAACCTGAGCATTTACTCAAGGCTTTGCTAGAAGAAGAAGGGCTAGCGGCGAGTATTTTTAGTAAGGCGGGGATCAACATTCAGCGTTTGCGCGATCGCACTGATGAGTTTATCAACCGTCAGCCCAAAGTTTCTAGTTCTAATAGTTCTGTTTATTTAGGCAAAAATCTCGATACATTATTAGATCGTGCCGAAAAAGAACGCAAAGGTTTTGGCGATGAGTTTATTTCAATCGAGCATCTCTTGCTGCCCTACTGCAAAGACGATCGCTTCGGAAAGACTCTTTATCAGGAAATGGGACTTGATGAAGCAAAGCTCCGTAATATTATTCAGCAAGTTCGAGGCAATCAAAAAGTGACTGACCAAACTCCCGAAAACAAATATGAAGCGCTGACTAAATATGGTCGCGATCTTACCGAGTTAGCGCGTGAGGGCAAACTCGATCCTGTGATCGGACGCGATGACGAAATTCGCCGCACAATTCAGATTTTGTCGCGCCGTACTAAGAATAATCCCGTTCTCATTGGTGAACCGGGGGTAGGTAAAACCGCGATCGCCGAAGGTTTGGCGCAACGGATTCTCAGTAGCGATGTGCCTGAATCTTTGCAAGGTCGCAAGCTGATTGCGATCGACATGGGCGCATTGATTGCGGGTGCAAAATATCGTGGTGAGTTTGAAGAGAGATTGAAGGCAGTTCTGAAGGAAGTCACAGAATCTAATGGTCAATTCATTCTCTTTATTGATGAAATTCATACCGTCGTTGGTGCGGGTGCAACACAGGGTTCGATGGATGCGAGTAACTTGCTAAAGCCAATGTTGGCGCGGGGTGAGTTGCGTTGTATCGGTGCGACGACTCTTGATGAATATCGTAAATACATTGAGAAAGATGCCGCCCTTGAGCGCCGTTTTCAACAAGTATATGTCGATCAACCGAATGTCGAAGATACGATCTCGATTTTGCGTGGTTTACGCGATCGCTACGAATTGCATCATGGCGTGAAAATCTCTGACACAGCCCTAGTAGCCGCCGCCACACTTTCTAATCGCTATATTAGCGATCGCTTTTTACCAGACAAAGCGATCGATCTAGTTGACGAAGCCGCCGCCAAGCTAAAAATGGAAATCACTTCGCAACCCGAAGCCCTTGATGAAATCAATCGCAAGGTGATCCAGCTAGAAATGGAATGTCTCTCACTGAAAAAGGAAACCGATCGCGAATCTCTAGATCGTCTTGATAAGCTAAACCGTGAACTCGGTGATTTAAAAGAAGAACAAACTACTCTCAAAGCCAAATGGGAAGCTGAAAAAGGTGTCATCGACAACATTCGTAAACTTAAAGAAGCGATCGAGCATATGAATGTCGAAATCCAACAAGCAGAACGTGATTATGATTTGAATAAAGCTGCTGAACTCAAGTATGGCAAGCTTGCCGATTTGCAACGTCAATTAGAAATCGCCGAGGTCAATCTCCAAGAAGCGCAAACTTCAGGGCGATCGCTATTGCGCCAAGAAGTCACTGAAGAAGATATTGCCGAGATTATCTCAAAATGGTCTGGTATTCCGATCAGTAAGCTGGTGGAATCTGAAAAAGAGAAGCTCTTACAACTCGAAGATGTGCTACACGATCGCGTAATTGGTCAAGAAGAAGCAGTTACGGCGATCGCTGATGCCATCCAACGCTCAAGAGCAGGACTCGCCGATCCCAATCGCCCGATCGCTAGTTTTATCTTTTTGGGGCCAACAGGAGTTGGTAAAACTGAGCTAGCCAAAGCTCTCGCCGCCTATCTGTTCGACACCGAAGACTCAATGGTGCGAATCGATATGTCGGAATATATGGAGAAACACAGCGTTTCGCGTTTAGTGGGCGCACCTCCCGGCTATGTCGGTTATGAAGAAGGCGGTCAACTTACCGAAGCTGTGCGTCGTCGTCCCTATGCCGTGATTCTCTTCGACGAAATTGAGAAAGCACATCCCGATGTATTTAATATCATGTTGCAAATCCTTGATGATGGTCGCGTCACTGATTCTCAAGGTCGCACGGTTGATTTCAAGAATTCAATCATCATCATGACTAGTAACGTCGGGTCGCAATATATTCTCGATATTGCTGGTGATGATTCTAAATATGAAGAAATGCGCGATCGCGTGATGGAATCAATGCGATCAAGTTTTCGTCCAGAGTTCCTCAATCGTATTGATGAAATTGTGATCTTCCATGCCTTACGCCGCGATGAATTGCGCCGTATTGTCAAGCTGCAAGTCAAGCGCTTAGAACTACGTTTAAGCGATCGCCGCATGAATCTCAAAATCGCTGATGCGGCCCTAGATTTCATTGCCGAAGTTGGCTACGATCCTGTCTATGGAGCGCGTCCACTCAAGCGAATCATTCAGCGTCAACTGGAAACTCAAATTGCAAAAGGAATTTTGCGCGGTGACTATATCGATGGCGATACAATCTTTGTCGATATCGAAAACGAGCGTCTTGCCTTTAAGCGTCTATCTGCTAATTTAGTGCCAATTTAGGAACTTAAAACCCAAAAAGATGTGGCGCACGCTGCGCGTGCGCCACATCTTTTTGGGTTTTAAGGTTCCTTTTGCTTAAAGGAGAGAGGAACAAAAAAAATCCGTTAGAATAGCTCAAACAGAGTTTGTGGTAAAACGTATGGTTCTCACTGCTGCACCGCAACAAGCACAAGCTTCCACCTCGCAAGTTACGCCTCTTGCACGACAAGGCGAAAATCGAGTTGCTCTAAAAGGACTTAGCTGGTTAGCATATCAACAAATTTTAAATGCTCTTCCTCAAAGTCGCGCCGCTAGACTCACCTACGATCGCGGAACTCTAGAAATTACTATGCCCCTCGAAAAACATGAATCTTCATCACGTTTAATTGAACTTTTTATCAGAATTTTAGTGCTGGAACTGGGGGGCATGAAACTTAAAACAATGGGTTCGACCACGATGAATCGTGAAGATTTACAGCGCGGGGCTGAGCCAGATTGTGCATATTACATTCAAACCCAACCTAAAGTGGCGGGAAAAATTGTTGATTTTATGCAAGATCCACCTCCTGATTTAGTTGTTGAAGTGGATATTACCCATACCGATATCGATAAAAATGCTTTTTACGCGAGTATGGGTATTCCTGAATTTTGGCGATTTAATGGACAAGAATTGAAGATTTATGCATTACAAAAAGCAAGTTATGTTGAATGCGATCGCAGTCCTACGTTTGCTTGGATGCAAAAAGAATATTTATACAACTTTCTAGAAGAGGCGCAACAAGACGAGATTACTGCCGAAATTAAGTTTCGTGCTTTTGTTAAAGAATCCCTTCACTCATAGAAGAAAGTCGCGGCGCGACTTTCTTCTATGAAAAACATTGCAATAATTTTTGAATTTGTTCCGCCGTATGTGTTGCCATGAGCGTGATCCTGATTCGTGCGGTCGGGACAGTTGGTGGACGGATCGCAGGGGCGAATATGCCACGATCGCGTAAGTGATTTGCCATTTGCATTGTCTCAGTGATATCGCCAATTTTGATCGCAATAATTGGTGAATCATAGGCGATCGCCTTAATTCCCAAATCTTGCAAACCCTGTTTAACAAGTTCCACATTTTGCCAAAGCTGCTGACGGCGATCGCTTTCTGTTTTCACAATTTTGATCGCCGCGATCGCCGCACCTGTATCCGCAGGAGAAAGCCCCGTTGTATAAATCCAAGTCGCGGCTCGATTGCGTAAATAATCAATTAGTTTTGCAGA
The DNA here is from genome assembly GCA_038225745.1 of Pseudanabaenales cyanobacterium. Lineage (GTDB taxonomy): Bacteria > Cyanobacteriota > Cyanobacteriia > Pseudanabaenales > Pseudanabaenaceae > Pseudanabaena. Next base: position 4,349 of record JBBRQX010000148.1, read on the forward strand.
ACCTGCCACATAACCACCCAAACTTCCCAAAGCTTTGCTCAAGGTTCCCACTTGGATTAAATCCTGTTGAATCCCTAATGCATTAGTCAAACCGCCACCGCGATCGCCAAATACTCCTGTGCCATGAGCTTCATCGACTAATACCATGCAGTCATATTCTGTTGCCAAATCCATAATTTCGCGTAACGGAGTCAGGTCGCCATCCATACTAAACACGCTGTCAGTCGCGATTAAACAACGCCGATAATTAGCGCGATATTGCTGTAACTTTGCGGTGAGGTCTGCCAAATTTAGATGCAGATAACCGATTGCCGTTGCGCCACTCATCACCGCTCCTTTTTTCAAACAAGAGTGATTATATTCATCACCTAAAATCAAATCTCGCTGTCCCACAATTGCCGATATAGCACCCAAATTTGCTAAGTAACCAGAACTAAAAACTAATGCTGATTCTGTATTTTTAAGATCGGCGATCGCGGTTTCTAATTCTTCATGCAGCGCCAAATGCCCTGTGACAAGACGCGATCCCGTTGCGCCAGTGCCATATTTTTCAGTGGCGTTAATGGCGGCAACAATCAAGCGGCGATCGCCTGCTAATCCTAAATAATTATTGCTAGCAAACATCAACATCTCGCGCCCATCGACATTGGCGATTGTCCCTGCTTTACTGGCGATCGTTTGCGTGGAGCGATACCAATTAGCTTTGTGAATCGATGCTAATCCGCGATCGAGCCAATCATAAGGAGTAGATATAGGTTTAGTCTTCACACTTCTTTACAAGTCAGATTAAAATTTTAATAGTATGAATAACAGTTTGCGCTGTTTATCCCAACGTTATTATCTAGGTTTTAAAAACATGACTGTTGCCTATCCTCGCAAATTTCGCAATCAACTGAGCGCCCAAGACATTCTCCAGCAAGTTGTGCGTCAACACGAAATCCATATGGTCACGATCAATCGTTACCGCTTTAATGAACAACGTAGTTGCAAAGAGTTGACTACTCTCATCGAAAAACTTGATGGCACGCCCCGCGACTTGATCAAAGATTTATCGCATCACGTTGCGGACGAAGCTCGTCATGCAGTCTGGTTGACTGATTTGCTCTATGAACTTGGCGAAGATATCGGCACTCCTCCTGGAACTTCCTATATTGATGAGTTTGATCGCCTCATCAGCGATGCCACAATTACGACGGCTGAAGATGGCATCATCGAATCCCTCGCCGCGATCAATGTCACCGAAAAGCGTGGCTGTGAATACTTCGCCGCCCACATCCGCGCCTTGCAAAAGTCAGAACAAACTCCTGAAAACATCAAGATTCGCGAAACCATCGAAAAGATCATGCCTGAAGAAATTGAGCATGTACGTTGGGGCAATCGCAAGCTTGCGGAGATTGGCAAAAAGAGTGAAGCTCTCCATGCCAAAGTTGATACTGCTAAGCGCAAATATGCAGCGATCGAGCAAGCTGCCTTTGAGTCGGGAATGGATGTTCTTGCTGGTGCAGAAGTGCGCCGCGTGGAAAACTTGATGAAGATTGTCGATACACTTCCTTTGTGGCAACGTCCGCAGTATTTGATCGATCAACTTCCTCAAACTCTATTCTCAACTGATTTACAGAAGACCAGAATCGATCTAGTCAAAAAAGCATGGGACAAGGATCCTGCTGCTTTTGTGGAGAAATTCATCCCCATGTTTTTTGCTGGCAATCTCAAAGATACTGCTAATAAAGCAGGAACCTATTAAGTAGCTAGAAAGCCAGAAAGCAATGGCGCACGCGCAGCGTGCGCCATTGCTTTCTGGCTTTTATCATGCCAACGACAACTCCCCTAGCACTTCTAATCGGCTATATTTACCCATTGAGACAAAAGATTCTTCTAAACTCTGGGCAACTGTTGGATCAATCCAGCCTAGTTGTTTTAATAAATGGATAGAAGCCGCAGTTTTTGCTCTTTTAGAACCATCCATCACCTTAATCGCTAGTCCTAACCCTTCACCGATCCGTCCAATACATTGCACACCTTCTGCGCCTGATTTACTGACAATTTCGCCATTAGTCAAGCGCATCAGTTCAGTATCAAACTGACCATCACCCGAAACCATATCAGGATGTCTAACCATCGCACGAGTAATTCGTTCTAGATGCAATTGGTCATGGGAAGAGAGCATCGCGTAAAGACGAGCAAGTTGACTAATTTCTAATAAATAAGTTGGCACACCGCAATCATCGTGGGCGCAAATAAATTCGGCAGCAGGCATATGCAATAAATCAGCCATGGTGTTGAGAGCGAGTTGCTGCACAGGGTGATTGCGATCCATATAGGATGAAATCTGCCATCCCTGCTGTTTGCAAATAGCAATCATCCCTGCGTGTTTGCCA
>JBBRQX010000149.1:0-6712 GCA_038225745.1 Pseudanabaenales cyanobacterium
ATTTAAGCGAATAACCCAAAAACATCATACTTTGTTGATTGAAAATACAGAAACAATTTCTCAAAGACGTATAATTAAATCATTTACATTCTTTGAGGAAAAATTACAAAAACTTAATATTGAAAGACTCAAAGAAATTCAGAATACATTAGAGAACTCTTCAGTTAGTACTTTCTACATTACCAATAAAATTGAGGCGACACAAATTTTTGAATATCAAAATAATCGTGGCAAACAACTTTCAAGATTTGAAATTATCAAAGCATATTTAATGCATCAAATTTATGTTCAAAATAGTAATAGTAGCCAAGCAAATGATGATATTGCTGAAATTCAAAACATAATTTCTAAGACATATAAGTATATTGAAGCAGTTGAAGGTTATTTTACTGAAAATGAACTTTTAGACAATTATTGTAATTTGTTTTTCGGTATTACTGCAACTATTGAAGCCATTAAAGAACGTTTAAGCAAAGAAACTAATAAGCCCCAATGGATCAACCTATTTTTTGAGGATTTTATGGAAATAACTTATAGTGCCAAAAGTGTCATTATTAACAAAAACCAATCAGAAATCACAAACTTATTTTTTGTTGGCAATGAAGTAAATTGGAAGTTAGTTTTGTTAACAATTTTCCACAAAGGAGAAGCGTCAGGTGCTATATTCAGAAGAATTTTAAAATTACTAGAAATTCTTTGCTTCAAACTGAAATTAGGGGACTACAGAACAGATTATTTACCAAGTTATGCTAAGCAATATTTTTTCCCTAGAAATGATTATGATATCAAAAAACTATATGAAGATATAAAAACAGCAACTGAAATTGGTTTTAAAGGGTATTGGAATAATGGAGACGCATTTAAGAAAATTATCTTAAATTACTTCAACGTTGAAAAACATCATTACAATCGTAACACGATAAAATTCGTATTGTGGCAATATGAAAATAGTTTGAGATTAAAAAATGGTGCAGGTGCTTTGTTAGATAAAGATCTTTACGATGGATATACCATTGAACATATCAAACCTCAAACTCCCCCGACAAATAAAACTTATCCAGAAGAGTTTAAGAAAGACTTTTTACATCTCGCTGGTAATTTAGCACTATTGACTCAAGAGCAAAACAGTAAATTTGGCAATAGACCGTTTAAAGAGAAAACCATACTGTTTCAAGATACTGCACTTTCAAGTTATACGGAGATTAGAAATGCATCTGAATGGGAGAAAGAGCAAATCATAGAAAGACATAAACATATTTCAGAGTTTGTTGAAAAATATTTTAATATTGATGAACAGATGAACAAGATCCCATTGACTGATTGATTTAAGTTAGTAATTATTTGAAGCTTAGCACTTTCAAGAGTATGAATACAAAACTAGTTGAATCAATAATCCAAATTATTTTATCTTTAAACAAAGAAGAACAGGACAATTTCACAGAAAGACTATTTTATTTATTTTCTGAACCATCCACCCGTGAATTAACACTCATGGCAAAGAATGGTAAATCTTTTGATTTTCTAAATGACGAGCCTGACCTATATGCCCTTACAGATGGAGAGCCAATCTCGTAAATAAGGGCGATATCGTTTCTAATAAATGATTTTGACTTTGGCTGCGGCTTCAGTGGCTTTCTGACGAGCTTCGGTGACATCTTTCGCTTTAGCGAGAGCAACACCCATGCGGCGGTAAGGACGGGAATCGGGTTTGCCAAATAAACGGATTTCTGTGTTAGGAATCGCAAGGGCTGCTTCTAAGCCAACAAAGGAAATATTTTCACTAGTTTCGCTGGCAAGGATAACAGCACTGGCGGACGGACTGAGTAATTCAATCGTGGGAATCGGTAAGCCTAAAATTGCCCGTAAATGGAGTTCAAATTCATTCAGGTTTTGAGAGATTAGAGTGACCATTCCTGTATCGTGGGGACGGGGTGACAGTTCTGAGAAAATCACTTCATTTTTGGTGATAAAAAACTCTACGCCGAAAAGCCCTGCACCGCCGAGTTTGTCGGTAACTTTGCGAGCTATGTCCTGTGCATCTTTGATTTGGGCAGGGGTTAAACCGACTGGTTGCCATGATTCTTGATAGTCGCCTCGTTCCTGACGATGCCCGATCGCTTCACAAAATAGCGTCTCTCCCTGCCATTGACGAATTGTTAACAAGGTAATTTCGACTTCAAAATTGATAAATTCTTCGATGATGATCTTGGCGGTATCACCCCGCGATCCTGCGATCGCATAATCCCAAGCTTTTTCTAGCTCATCGGCATTTTGCACAACGGATTGACCTTTGCCAGATGAAGACATTACGGGTTTAATCACGTTCGGGAACCCAATTTCAGCAGCAACGGTTTTCAGCTCGTCGAGGCTGGTGGCGTAGGCGTATTTAGCAGTGCGTAAGCCCAATTCATTACTTGCTAAGTCCCGAATGCGATCGCGGTTCATCGTGAAATTGGTGGCTGCCCCAGTGGGAATGACAGTATAGCCCTGCGCTTCGAGTTCGAGTAGTTTTTCGGTACGGATTGCTTCGACTTCTGGCACGATCAGATCGGGTTGATGTTTCTTAACCACAGATTCAAGGGCATCGCCATCTAACATCGAGATCACTTCTCGATAATCGGCAACTTGCATCGCAGGCGCATTGTCATAGCGATCGACCGCAATCACTATATTACCGAGTCTTTGGGCGGCAATAGCGACCTCCTTACCCAGTTCACCAGAACCGAGGAGCATAATTTTTTTCGGTAATGCGATCGCCATTTGACTCACCTAAATCTCTATAAAAGCAATGTTACAGCGCAAAGCACTGTTATAAAACCTAGAAAAGATTTTGAAAGTGCCGCTTTGCGGCACTTTCAAAATCTTTTCTGGATTATTCAAGTATAAGGCAGGTGGATAATTGGGTGCTAGGATAGCTCATATGAAAATTTTAGGAATTGACCCAGGATTAGCAATAGTTGGATTTGGCTTAATTGAGGTTGAAAAACCTGCTTCACCAAAACTATTAGAATTTGGCACGATCGTTACACCCAAGCAAACACCGATCGGCGATCGCCTTAAGACTATTTACGAAGATATGCATACTTTACTTGAGCAATTCCAACCACAGGTTGTGGGAATGGAAAAGCTGTTTTTTTATCGGATGGGAAATTTAGTTAATGTAGCTCAAGCTAGGGGCGTGATTGTATTGGTACTAAACCAACACAATATTGAACCTATCGAATTCTCGCCACCACAGATTAAGCTAGCGCTGACGGGGCATGGTAATGCGGACAAAAGTGATGTGCAGGAAGCAGTTAAGCGGGAATTAAATCTTGATGTAATTCCGCGTCCTGATGATGCTGCTGATGCGATCGCGGCGGCGTTGACTTGTTGGCTGATTGCTTAAAAAATTAGGCTTACATGATCGCTTTAACTAAGGCGACCGCCTCTTCTCTTGAAGAAATTCTTCCTTCTACTTGAGCAATTTTCACACTTTCCAATAATTCACCAATCTTCGGACTAGGCGCAATTCCCAAATTTTTTCGGAGATCGTCGCCAGTGATTAACGACTTAGGATAGGCGATCGCATCATCAGGATTGAGCCAACGCTGTAGCCAAGGTGCGATCGCCGCTAAGTCATAATCACTAGCCAAGGCAAGCGCGGCGATCGCGGGAAAAAACTCTAAAGTTGGCTGAAAGAATTTATATTGTTCTTTTGGTGAAGAATTATCTAGTAAACCGATGAATTGGGGCAGGTAGCGCAAAATCCCCACTAGCCAACGCTGTTCAACACGGCTTAATCCCAGCGTTTCGAGTGCCGTGGTACTATTGGTTAAAGCGGCTAATTTTATAATCACTAGGGCATAGCGATCGCCTGATAACTGTTTACTAAAAAACAATTCGAGACTAGAAAACTGCGCCAAAAGTGTCGAAATTATGTTCTCAATTTTAGCGAATCTCTGCAAATTTAAATGCGGACTTGGCAACCAATCTTCTAAAATGCGATCGTTAATCGCTTCGATCATCCATTGACTTCCATTTGCCATTGATAATAAATAGCCAAGTTCTGTTCGCACTCGTTCGGCAGCCATAGATTTTAATTTTGGCGCGAGTTTAATCAAAACCTGTCGAGTTAAGCCTTCTATCTCAAAGTCTAACTGCGCCGCCTGACGATATCCTCGCAAAATTCGTAAAGCATCTTCGGCGATATTCTCAGGAGCGACCATCCTGATTCTTTTTAATTTTAAATCCCCAATTCCATCAAAGGGATCGATATATTCTGATAACTCATGACATTCCATCGCGATCGCATTCATACAAAAGTCGCGCCGCCCCAGATCTGCTGCTAAACTACTGCCCATCTGTTGAGCAAAATCCGCCGTTCCATCTTTAAAAACAACTCGTGCAATTTGACGCTCCGCATCTAATACCACAAATCCTGCTTTATACTTACGGGCGATCGCATTAGCAGTCTCTACTGCTTTGTCTGGTAAGACAAAATCTAAATCGAGATATCTGCCGCGACGATTTAATAGGCGATCGCGCACCCATCCGCCCACTAAATAAGCGGGCGTAGGTAAATCATTAAAATCAAAAGGAAATTCAGGAGGAAACTGTTGCAAAATCTATTTATATTCCACTTTGTTAGAGGTTTTAATTGTTATAGCTTGTTGAGGCTTTGAGTGATTCAGCAAATCTTTTAAAAGATTTGCTGGGTTTTATAACAGCGCAAAGCGCTATAAAGGTTTTATTTCTTAAAGGTTTTGGCTGCACTAGGAGTATACATGATTCGATATTTGCCCCTTGTGGTGGGGATATTGGGCGGCGTAGCTTTGTTAGTCAATCGCATGGTGACTGCAAATCTGACAACGAGCCAGTCTCGTGCTGATGCGCTTGGTGTTTTGCTAAGTGCAGTGTTGATTTTAGTTGGGTTGCTATGGCAACAGGCTCAGCCGAAGATCCCTGATGCTGTGACTTTAGTTGGTGAAGAAGGTTTTGAAATTGATGACGCACTTCCTGATGCGATTAAAATCGAACTGGCTTGGGCTACGCATATTTTGCTCACCAATACGGTGACGAAGGTAGTCGCAATTTATTACGATCGCCAAACAATTTTGCGGCGCGGGATTTTGGGCAAGAGCAATCAAATAAATATTGGCACGATCGCGGAACGGGTGATCAAAACCCAAAAGCCGATTTATTTAGTGAAATTAGAGCTTTATCCTGGTCGGGTGGAGTTTGATTATTTGCCCGAAAATACTCAGGGTGTAATCGTGCAACCTCTGGGCGAAAAAGGGGTCATGGTGTTAGGGGCAAATGTTCCGCGTAGCTATACCAAACAAGATGAAAATTGGGTAACGGCGATCGCTGATAAATTGGCTTATAATCTTGAAAAAAATTTGACACACTCTCCTGAAAATTAAAAATTATGCTCAACCGTATTTTTTCGACTGCTGTAGTTTCTGCATTATTCACAGCCATCTCAATTTTGCCTTCGTTAAATTTATTAACGGCGATCGCGCAAACTCCTGTAGAAAGCAAAGATGAAGCTAAATCCGTAACTTCGCCATCAAAAATACCAATTGTTTCGCCAGTAATTTCGCCAGCAAAGCGAGCTTTGATTAAGGAATTGCTGGAAATTACTGAATCCACCAAAAATGCTAGACAAGTCATGGAATCCATGGTGCGGGCTGAGTTGCCGAAACTAGTATCGACTATTTTAAAGTCTATACCTGCGCTCGATAGCGATCGCCCTGAAGTTCAAAAGCAATTTAGCGAGGTCGTGTCGCGAATGGCGATCAAATATCGCGATCGCGTAGCCGCAAAAATCGATCTCGATCAACTGATTGAGCAGGTGTCCTATCCAATCTATGACAAGTATTTTACAGAGTCGGAACTGCGCGACATTACTAGCTTTTACAAGTCGTCAACAGGTAAAAAGGCGATCGCAGTACTGCCTCAGATTGTTGGCGATTCGATGAGCCGTACCAATGAGATTTTGTTACCAAAAATGACTAGCATTATGGCAGAGGTGATTAGTGAAGAGCTTTTAAATTCATTACCAAAGAAAAAATAAATTTTTAGAGATATTTCCTAAAGTGAAATATCAATCCACATAAAAAGCCCGATCGCGTTGAGTATTAGCTAACCAAGCTTCTAGTTCTGCCCATTGTTTGTTTTCAACTAAACTAATTACTTCTTGGAGAGAGTGCTGATAGGTTTGGAGCGATCGCAATAAAGCTGGTTGATTATATTCCGCCATCAGCCGACCTAGTTCAGGATTGCCGCCACCAACGCGACTTGTATCGCAAAATCCTGAACTAGCCAAATTTTGCGCTAATTTTAAAACGCTCGCATCACCTTCTTGCTGACAAGCCGCGATCAAACTAGCGCTAATCATCACAGGTGCATGGCTAATCATCGCCACAGCGCGATCGTGTTCTTCAGGACTACATTCATAGATATTCATGCCCACCGATTGCCAAAGCGATCGCACCTCCCTAACTGCCTCACTATCAGCACTAGGCGTGACCACACAGGGACGATTTTTAAATAGATTCCATTTTGCGGCGCTGATACCTTGAGAAGCATTACCCGCCATCGGATGACTACCGACAAATCGCTGTCCAAATTGTTCGCAAATCTTCGATGCAGGTTCGACGATCGCGGATTTAACTGAACCAACATCGGTAAAAATTACATTGGGTGAAAACTTGGGTGCAAGCGCGGC
>JBBRQX010000150.1:0-6690 GCA_038225745.1 Pseudanabaenales cyanobacterium
ACTCGTACAACTAGAAACCCTTGCCGATAAATGGTTATATTTTCTAAAAACCGCTAGAAAACTAGAATCTGTACCACCAAGCATGGAATCTATCCCTGAGATCAAGCAAGCCTTTGCGATCGCTAACCAAGCCAACCTCAGTCTTGAAGAAATAGATGAACTCGAACATCAAGAAATCTTCATTCAAGATCAACGTAATGCCATTAAAAAAGCTCTAGATCAAGGTATTGAACAGGGTATAGAGCAAGGCAAACTAGAAGAAAAACTAGCGATCGCCCAACAACTGCTTAATGTTTTAGACGATGCCGCCATCAGTCGCACCATAGGGCTAAGCATCGAGGCGATCGCGAAACTTAGAAATAATTAAATTGAAAACTCTTCATATTCAATAGCGGTATCTCGATGTGCTTCCTTTGCTTTTATTACAATTATGCGATTTTGGTGAGAATTTGCATCTCTCTTAGATGAACGTCGTCCGCCTCTTCTTTTAGATAATGCTCTAGAACCATCAAAAAATCGCCCTTATTTTTTTACATTTGTCACAGGGCAATTTACGGATAAAATTATTCCTTCAGCCACAACCTTTGATCCTTCTGTAACGTAAAATTTAATGCCTTTCTCTAGTCGAGAAATAACAACTGATGGCACAAGAAAATCCATATCAGCACGGTCTAATCGGGCTGGAATTTTGATATCATCTTGTAACTTTGTCGGGAAATGTAAAACAACGCTAAATAAATGCTTATCTCCATCAGCAAAGTATGCAGTTGCAGCGTAGTCAGGCGATGTGATCGCTCTTTTCCGACCACCCTGTTCAGCACTTCGCCAGTTAAGAGAAACTGTCATAAATAGCTTTCCCTGTGAATTAATTTGTGAATTTATAGTAGACATTATTTTCTGCGTCTCCTAACCCGTAACACCTTAATTGGTTTAACTTGATCTAAAAACTCTTCGCTAACACAGATCGCTTTACCGATGTTATCTAATTTGTCCTGAGAAAACATTTCCTGAACAATTGCGATAGGAATACTAGCCGTGACAACGTAAAATGTCTGCACACCTCGATCATGATAAAAGAGTTCACCCCATTTTATGGCATCTTCTAACTTCTCGGCAAACCACTTGTATTCCATTGAGTAACCAGAAGGACATACTCGAAACTGATTACAGGCTTTAATATCTTCAAGTTCTGCCTTACTAACGGCTCTATATAAATTGATGCCCCAATCTCCTACACCTCAGACACTCTACAATAATCATAACAGCTAAAGCTCAGTTAAAACCTAGTCGTAGCAAGTCACCCAATGAATAGCGATCGCATCAAAACCAGCCTCGAAAATATCTTCCAAGACGACAGAACATGGGAGCATCTTCCTTACAAATCTAGGCGGATTGTGTTTTGGTACGATCCTGAAGCCCAATTTCAACAAGTATTTGACGAATTGCAACTGGAAAAAATCACCAAATATCAGCTAAGCGACAACGCCTTCACCGCCAAATATCACCTACTCATCGAACATCCCGATCAAAGCTTTTTGGTGTACGCCCCCTTTGCCCAACCCAATGACCAAGACAACTGGCTGATCGATATTCAAAGCTATAGCCAAACCTTCGCCGCCGATCCTGCCGCCCTGCTATTTGCCGATTTTAAATTCCATCAGCGCAACTTAGAACACCTAATTCGCCAGCACATCAAGTTCTTTAGCGACAAACGTACCCAAGCGATCGCCGCCATGAACCTCGATCCGCAAACTAGCGATCGCGACTTATTACTAGCCATGCTCTCCGTTCTCGCAGGAATTAAAGCCGCCAATGCCGATATGCTATTGCGTCAGGTATTGTCCGCAGGGCTATTAGAGTCAGACAATAAATATTGGATTGAGTTCCAAAAGTTTAACCTCGGTGACAAATTTTGGGCGATCGTCAAGGATAGTACAGGCTTTAACGATCTGAAACCAAGCCTTGATAAGTTACTTAAAAGCCTATTGATCACGCATTTCCAGATGACAATGCGCGGCAAATGCCCCGAAATATTGCGTACCTATATCCTCAGTCCTAGCCAAAAAGCCTATGCCTTTGTCGAACATTGGACAAATGATCGCACCGATGCCGAGACATGGATCGAACTCAGCAAACAGATCGAAGCAGAGCTAAATCTAGAAAGTGCGATCGCCGATCTCCCCATCGAAAGTATTTACGAATCGAATACCTTTGAATGTATTGATCGGATTCTCATCCGTATCTGCGTACAAGAACTTAAAACCCAAGCTAGCGACCTCAAGCGTTGGCAAAAATGGTTTGATATCCGTCGCACCTTTATTTGGCATGATAAATATCCAAAATATGCCAATACCTATCGAGCCTTATCTGCGGCGATCGAGCTTTTGACCCTCATCCCCTCTCCCATTAAAGGAGAGGGGAACCAGAAATTATCTCTTGCTCCCTTTCTCCCGTTCTGGGAGAAGGGGCTGGGGGATGAAGGCAAATCCCTTACCAAATCTCTATTCTCAGCCTATACCGAAACTCTCTATCTAGCCGATCGCCATTACCGCAAATTTATCGTGGCAAGCGATGACGGTTTACCAATTTTGCGCGAGCAAGGCATGATCGACTATATCGAACAAATCTATGTAAATGGGTTTCTCGCCCAGTTGGGAGAAGACTGGACAAAAGCGCTACAGGATTTACAAAATAACTTACAAAATAATTGGCAAATTGAAGGCATTCCCTCTCAACAAGATTTCTTTCAACATTACATTCAGAAGATTTTGCAAAATAGCGATCGCGAAACGGTCTTTGTGATTATTTCCGATGCTCTACGTTATGAAGTCGCGACTGAGCTAAAAGAACAAATCGAAAAAGAACTGCGCGGCAATACCAAAATCGAAGCCCAGTTAGGACTATTGCCTAGCATTACCAAAGTAGGTATGGCAGCATTATTATCAGGTAGTAAGCTAGAATTCACCGATGATTTTGAGAATGTATTGCGCGATCGCATGAGTACCCAAGGCGCAGAAGCCAGACAGAAAGTATTGCAAGCCACTGCACAAGTTGACGCAACCGTAATCAGCGCCGCCGAATTGTTAAAAATGAACTCCGATCAAGGACGTGAAGCGATTAAACCCTATCGATTGATTTACATCTATCACGACAATATCGATAGTATCGGTGACAAAGCGGCTAGTGAACGCCAAGTCATGGCAGCCTGCGACACAGCGATCGCTGAACTCTTAACCCTCGTCAAACGGATCTGTAATTCCCTCAACGGCACGCGCCTATTTATTACCGCCGACCACGGCTTTCTCTACCAACGCCAAGAAATCGCCGAACCCGACAAAATACCCCTACCCGACTCAAATCATATTCTTAAATCTAGCCGCCGCTATCTTTTACAATTAGCTAATAGCTCACAGCCTTTAGCTAATAGCTGTCTCTCCTTCACGATGCCCTACAATACTAAACAGGCGATCGTTGTCGTTCCCAAAGGTAATTTGCGCTTTGCCAAACAGGGAGCTGGATCGCAGTTTGTGCATGGTGGCGCAAGTTTGCAAGAAATTTGCGTTCCTGTGATTAGCTATCACCATAAACGCGCCGAAAAAGGCGATGAGGGGCGCATTCAAAAAGTGGGAGTCCAAGTTGTGGCTCATGCCCGCCGTGTCACCAACAACCGCTTCACGATTCGGATTTTACAAACCGAGCCTGTAGAGGGTCGATGGCGATCGCGGACTGTCACTATTGCTCTCTACGATCCGCAAACTAACAAACCAATTACCGATATCAAAACCATAGAGTTAAACAGCACCAGTCCTCAACCGACAGGGCGCGAATTCTCGCAAATTCTATCTGTCACTGTCGGCAATCCTCCCGTCAACGCTCAGCTAATTGTGCTCGATCGCGATGACGATCTGCAATTAGTCTGCGAACCTTGGACGGTAAGTTTAGCAATTTCAGACGATTTTGGAGACTACTAATGGATCAACTAGATAGCAAATTAAATAAAGTCTACGCTGGACGTGTAGTTCGTAAAGACCTCACCAAAAGACTTAAAGAAGGCGCAAGCGTTCCTGTTTATGTGTTGGAATATTTATTGGGAATGTATTGTGCCACCGATGACGAAACAACGATCGCGGCGGGTATCCAGACCGTTAAAAAGATTCTTGCCGAAAACTATGTCCGACCTGATGAGGCGGAAGCAGTCAAATCAAAAATTCGGGAATATGGCAGATTTAAAGTAATCGATCGCCTCACAGTTACGCTCAATGAAAAAGCCGATATTTATCAAGCTTCCTTTACCAATCTCGGACTTAAGGGCGTAAAGGTAGAACCAGAAATCGTCACCGAAAATCAAAAACTTCTAAGCGGTGGCATTTGGTGCATTGTCCAAATGGAATATGAAGCAGGATTAGCGCCTAGCCCATTTTTACTAACAAGTCTGAAGCCGATCCAAATTCCCAATATCGATATGCAAGAACTATTTGCAGGGCGAAATGCTTTTACCCGCGATGAATGGATTGAAATACTATTGCGATCGGCAGGTTTAGAACCAACTACTTTCAGCAACGAAACAAAATGGCACTTACTTGCGAGAATGATTCCCCTTTGCGAAAACAACTATAACTGCTGTGAATTAGGTCCAAGATCAACAGGCAAATCCCATATCTACAAAGAGATTTCACCAAATACAATTCTCGTCTCAGGCGGCAAAACCACCGTTGCGAATTTGTTTTATAACATGGCTTCTCGCCAAATCGGTCTAGTCGGTCTGTACGATGTCGTCGCCTTTGATGAAGTGGCAGGTATTAGCTTCAAAGATAACGATGGTGTGCAGATCATGAAAGATTACATGGCTTCAGGCTCCTTTGCACGCGGCAAGGCGGAGATTGGCGCTCAAGCCTCAATGGTGTTTGTGGGCAACATTAATCAAAGCGTAGAATCGTTGGTCAAAACTTCCCATCTCCTAGCTCCTTTCCCAACTGTGATGATCGATACCGCCTTCTTTGATCGCTTCCATGCCTATATCCCTGGTTGGGAAATCCCCAAATTTAGCCCCGAAAACTTTAGCGATCGCTACGGATTCATCGTTGATTATCTTGCTGAATGGTTGCGAGAAATGCGAAAGCGGAGTTTTACCGATGCGATCGATCCCTACTTCCGTTTAGGCAATAACCTCAAACAGCGCGATGTTCAAGCCGTCCGCAAAACTGTATCAGGACTATTAAAGATGCTCTTTCCCGATGGTTCTTTTACCAAAGAGGACATTCGCGAAGCTCTAGTCTATGCCATGCGAGTCAGACGGCGGATCAAAGAACAACTCAAAAAAATTGGTGGTATGGAATTCTATGATGTCCATTTTAGTTATATCGATCTCGAAACCCTAGAAGAGCATTTTGTCTCTCTTCCCGAACAGGGCGGCGTATCCCTCGTTAGCGAAGATGCTCTACCCGCAGGACATCTCTACCTGATTAGTAATAGCGAAAGCAATAGTAATAGCAATCAAGCGATCGGTATTTTCAAGATTGAACTGCAAGCGATCGCAGGTAATGGCAAACTCGTCCGCACTGGTGTCGCCAATAGTATGCGCGACAACGTGAATATTGCCTTTAATTATTTCAAAGCCAACGCCCGTAGGGTGAGCGGCATGATCAATGTCGATGGTTTGGACTTCCTCTTGCAACTTCTTGATCTCCAAAGTGTCGGCACTCCCGAATATGGCGGTTTAGCGCTATTTGTCTCTCTTTGCTCGGCATCTCTCAATCGCAATGTGCAACCTCAACTAGCCATTTTTGGCGAAATGACCCTCGGCGGCACAATCACCCCTGTTACAAATTTAGCTGCTAGTTTACAGGTTGCCTTTGATGCAGGCGTAAAGCGAGTTCTATTACCGATGGCTAGCGCGATCGATTTACCCACCGTGCCACCTGAACTATTTACCAAGTTCCAAACTTCCTTTTATACCGATCCTATTGATGCCGTCTTCAAAGCCCTCGCGGTCACTTGATGGAAATCTAACATCAAAATCAAGTAATGTTCCCATCCATCATTCACTAACTGCTGACGTAATTGCTTTGGTAATGGCATCGGACGGATCTCATATTTCTTTCGATACTGAATCGGATACAGCAATCCCGCCCTTACCAACGTGGTCACAATGTGGCTAGCCGTCTTTTGATAAGTTGATTCTGACCAACTTCTAATCACTTCCTGTTGTTCGAGCTTAGTCATAAAAAACTCATGCAGATCGCGATCGTAGACAATTCTGTCCAAACCATACAATTTCTCAATAATTACTTCTCTAATTAGTTCTCTTAATAGTCGATGCTCTCTCAGTAACATCCAAAATATAGTCAATTTCTGCAAATCAATATTATCCGAAGCAATAAAACTAATATATGCAGGTGATAATAAGTTTAGTCTTTTTAAAATAATTCTTAAACTACTTCTTCTCGAAGCCAGCGATCGGATTTGTAACAAATCCTCTTTAAGTACCTGATAACTAACTTTTTCTAGATTTTCACCCCGATCTAAGAGTTTGGCGATCGCCACAGTTTCTCTAAACACAAATAGACATCGAGTATAGGTAATATACTCAACGCCTGAAAAATTTTGATTACAATCCATATTATCCATTTAGAATTATCCATTTAAAATTATATTTAGAGCGTGTTTATAGCGGTTTTCAAATGACCACCG
>JBBRQX010000151.1:0-6681 GCA_038225745.1 Pseudanabaenales cyanobacterium
ATTCACCAAGCGATCGCTTGGTGGGACGTGACTCAATGCGACTCATGTTGATGTGGCGATCGGCAAATACTAGCAAAGGTTTGACTAATGCGCCTGGCATATTCCGTTTTAAGCTAAATGCAAGCGATGAATGTGTGCCTTTGGTGGTGGGTGCAGTACGCCCTAAAATTAAAAAACGGGTGCAATTATCAGGGTGATCGTTAATCGGGTATTCTAGAATTGGTAATTTGTAAATCTCGGCGGCGCGTTGAGAGGCGATCGCCGCCACAGTCTCATCTTTAGCAACGAGATGCACGCCATCAGCAGTGGAATCAGTAGCGATTTGCTGCACAGTTGGTAAGTAGCGATCAAGCCATTGTTGACACTGAGCTAGACCTTGAGGATGGGAATAGACAACTTTAATTTCGGCGAGATTTGGGGCGCGAGTAATCAAGGCATGGGCGATCGGTAAGACGATCGCCTTTTGGATTTGCAAAGACTCAGATTGCCACAGACTGTCAAGGGTCATGGTGACACCGCCTTGAATTGAATTCTCGACAGGTACTACGGCAATATCCACTTGACCATGCTCAGCCGCAGCGATCGCTTGCAAAATTGTGGGGTAAGCACACATCCGCGCAGAATCGTGTTCTAAATCGCGATCGCAAAGCTGCAAATATCGCAAAGCCGCCATTTCCGAATATGTACCTGCGGGACCAAGGTAAGCAACCGTTGTCATGATTCGCCAAATAAAATTAATCTAAGTTGCCACCCATAAATTATCACGTGTAGCAATACTAAGGTAGAATGGCATCGGTTACTTCAATCCTATAGACTGCTAGCCACAACTGTTTTTTTGATGATTTATGGCTAGATACACTCAACACTTCTTAGTTGAAATCGCTCCCGAAAACTTACATTCAACGATCATTAGAACGCTGGAAGCTTGTCATTTCGCAATTACTTATGAAACCGAAGATTATATAATTGCTCAAGAAATAGAGACGAATGCTTCATTTGCAAAAATGGTAACCGTAGAAGTCTTGATTCATCGCTCTGAAATTGAGGGCGATCAAACAAAGCTGACTAGTGTTACTAAAAATGCTGAGCTTCCCCTGCGCGTTAATAATTACTGTCACGGCATCTCCGATCTTGTTTCTAAAGCATTTTGTGACAGTCCAGAATGGAAGGTATTAGAATTTACCGAAGGATATTAGACCATAGTAATGGTAAATAAATGAGAATAAATGGCAAATTATTATCGTGTACTCGCCGAAAATCGGCAAGCTAGATTTAACTACGAAATTCTCGAAACCTATGAAGCGGGGCTCGAGCTACTTGGTACTGAGGTTAAGGCAACTAAAGGGGGTAAAGCTAATCTCCGCGATGCCTATGGCATTGTGCGTAAGGGACAAATTATGCTTTTGAATATGTATATTGCCCCACACCATACAACCAGTGTGTACTTTAACCATGAGCCAACTCGCACCCGTCGCTTGCTGTTACACAAGGATGAAATTCGCAAATTAATCGTGGCAGTACAGCAAAAAGGCTTGACTCTAATCCCACTTAAGGTTTATCAAAAAGAGGGTTGGATCAAGGTTAATCTTGCCCTAGTGCGGCAAAAGAAGCTGCATGACAAACGTGATGATATGAAAAAGCGTGATGATAATCGCGATATTGAACGCGCCATGAAAGATAGATAATAACCAAAAATAAAAAAAGAGTAGCGCTGCTACTCTTTTTTTATTTTTGGTTATTAATCGTGACCGATCGGAATACCAAACTGAAACCAGCGACGCTTGCGTTTGGCAAAAAAGTTGCCGAACTGGAGCTTATAGACTTCATCTTCGTCTTGGGTTTCTAGATCCAAATCTGATTGGGCGTAACCCGAACAAATTAGCGCATAGCCTTCATCTTGCAAGTTTTTGGATAAACCGATTACTTCATGCTGATCGACTTTCCCTGATTTGACTCGCATCGCGCAAGCGGTACAAGCACCATTCAGACAAGAAAAAGGTAAATCGATTCCTTGCAATTCTAAGGATTCAAGAATGTAGCGATCGCCTTCGATATCAGCTTCATAGAACTTGTCATTTTGGCGATCGTGAATACGAATGTGATAGGACATATAAATTTTAAACTTTTATACGCGAGTAGGAATCATGCCCGTCAAACGCGCATAACCAAATAAACCGCCAGCATCAATGACAGGACGAACATCGCCAAGGGATTTTAGCGCAAAAGTTTCGCCAGTCGTCTCATTAATAATGAGATCATTGTCAAAATCAATGGTTGCTTCTTCGCCAGTTTTGAAGCGATCGCTTAACTTTTCCGCCGATTCCCAAGGATATAGCTCACCAGTTGCGGTGCAGTTACGGAAGAAAATTCTGGCGTAGGACTGAGCTACTACGGCTTCAAGCCCTGCTGCACCAAGGGCGATCGGTGCATGTTCTCGCGAAGAACCGCAACCAAAGTTTTCACCTGCGATAATAATCGAATAAATAGTTTTGTTTTCACCTTCGGCAATAAAGCGATCGTAGCGATCAGGCAAACCGATCATCGCATAGCTACCAAGTTTTTCGTATTCATCAGGCTTTGACGGCACAAGTGTGAGATATTCCGCAGGAATAATTTGGTCAGTATCGATATTGTCATCCAATACAAACACTTTGCCTTGAATTGTCTTACTCATAATTTTTATTTGTAAACTATCTGGTTAGACCAAAAGAGCGTTCAGCGCTCTTTTGGTTTTTTTAATCAAAATAAAATAAGGTGACAACCTTGCGCTGCTCTTCGGCAGCTTGGCAAGTCTGCAATAAAGTCTCGCTGCCATGAAACGCAAAGCAAATCAATTGCTGACATTTAGAAATAATCTCTTGGTTGCATAGGCTACTTGCCTCAGCCAGAGACAAGGTGTCATTTTCGCTATGCTCAATTAAATGAATCACATTTTCTAACTGTTCACGAGATTCATAGGGCTGGCGATCAAGACTTTGAGGCAAGATTACGGTCAGCAAATTTGGGTCAGCTCGCAAAGCACCGCGAATCGCTGCGAAATTTGTACCTGTCGCGCCAGAGGTGATAATACTGTTGCCCGATAGCGCCAAGGCATAGCTGAGCAGTTCGATCAGCAGTTGATGAGTCAATGGCACATGGCGGGAGCCTAAAAACGCGATCCGCTTCGAGCCTTGCTGCTGTATCGTCGCAAGCTCTTGCAAAAAATCATCTAGCTTGGGTAAGTTAATTGACTGAGTCAAACAAATCCCTCTCGTTTACTACTTACTGAACGAATACTTACACAATATCACTTAAACCTAGAGAAGCAAACTACTTGAAGAATGTCTCTATTTTTTATCGGTTTGGAGATTTGTCCAAAATCTATGCAGCATTTTGAATGAGAGTGACTTTCTGTTCGGCTTTTTCGAGATATGTGCGGCAATATTGCGATCGCTTCATACCTTCTTCATAAAGGGCAAGCATTTCATCTAAAGAAGCTTCGCCATCATCAATAATTTCGACAATTTCTTCGAGGCGCTGCATTTGTTCTTCAAAGGGTAGATTTGGCAAATTATTCGGGGCGGTCATATTTTTTTTCGATTACTTCTTCAATTACTTTCTCGATTTTGGCTTGGGCAATTTCCGATCGCCGCACGATTTCCACTTTATCAAATGTCCTGAGAGACTGATCGGCGGTCAGGAAGCGATCGCCCGATCGCAACAAAGCAAAACCGCGCTGTAATGGTGATAGTGGATGCAGCGATCGCAGATGGGCGGTGATACTTTCGAGTTTGGTTGTGGATTGGCGCAGATGACGAATTAGGTTTTTTTGCAGATCGCGATCGGCTTCGTCTAACTGTTGGATGCGATCGTGCAGGCGATCGCTAAAGTTTTGCAAAGCATAGCTACTGGTGAGAGAGCTTAATTTTTGGCGATAGTTTTGCATTTCTAACTGCATACTGCGAGTTAGGCGATTTTCGATTAATTTAGTTTGTTGCAAAAGTGTATCGCGATCGTATTGCGATACGAGTTCTGCCGCCGCCGTGGGTGTGGCGGCGCGTAAATCGGCGACAAAATCGGCGATCGTAAAATCGGTTTCATGCCCGACTGCGGAAATAATCGGAATCCGCGAATTATGGATTGCTTCGGCAACGGCTAAGGTATTAAACGCCCAAAGATCTTCAATCGAGCCGCCGCCGCGTCCGACAATTAAGACATCAGCATCGGTATTTTGTAAGGCTCTAATGGCAGATGCAATTTCTTCAGGTGCAGTTTCACCTTGGACTGTGGCAGGGCATAAATAAATCTGGCAATGGGGCGATCGCCTTTTTAGGGTGCTGAGAATATCTTGAATTACGGCTCCTGTCGAGGAGGTGACCACCCCGATTTTGAGCGGTAAGGCGGGAATATCACGTTTAAATTCTGGGTCAAAATATCCCCGTTCGGCTAGTTCTTCCTTGAGTGCAGCAAAAGCAAGATAGAGATCGCCCTGTCCTGCGGCGGTCATGCGATCGCAATCGATTTGATATTTGCCACGGGTTGCATAAACCGCCAGCCGACCTTGCACGACCACCTGCATTCCGCTTTTAGGACGAAATGACAAAGTGCGGCTTGCCCACATCACGCAATCGATTTGGGCGGACTCATCCTTGAGCGTGAAATAGCGATGTCCAGAGGCGGCGGCTGTGAAGTTAGAAATTTCTCCTGTCACCCGCACGATGCCAATTTCGTCTCGCAACAAAAGCGTAATTGCTTGCGTCAAACCAGATACAGTCACCGCATCTTTAGCAATACCCATAAAATTCTTGCAATCCGCCCTATGAATACTTTTCTTAATTCTCTGACTTATTCTATGCTGCTATCTGCGGTCTTGCCCGTTGCAGTTCCAGACCAAAATTCAGCCCAAAATCAAGACATTTCCATAAAATGAATTTGCTCTAAATTTACAGGGCAATACCGTAGTATCATTAGGATGCAATTAAGCAAAATATCTTTAAACTAGAATAACGGTCTGTTGTGGAACTTTCTTTAAAGAGTGAATATGCCATCTTGGCGATGCTTGAGCTAGCTCATCATTTTGCGATCGATCAGCCTCTGCAAATTCGGCAAATTGCTAGTCAACAAAATATCCCCGATCGCTATTTAGAACAATTGCTTGCAACCTTAAAACGTCAGGGTTTAGTCAAAAGCCAACGCGGAGCTAAAGGTGGATATATCCTTGCCCGTGAGCCTTGGCAAATCAGCTTATTAGAAATTATCCGTGGCATCGAAGGACACGATCCGATCGCTGAAAAAAGCAGTAAATCAGGTAATGAGAGTGCTTCGCTTTCAGTCATTCATGAAGTATGGGAATCAGCTCAGAAGCAGGCTGCTAATGTATTAGAGGGCTGTACGCTCAAGGATCTATGCGATCGGCAGCGCCAACGTCAAGTTGCGACAACCATGTACTACATCTGAATATGTAAAAGCTGAGGCGCACGCTGTGCGTGCAACATACTCTTAAACGGTGAAGCAAGTAAAAATGCAGAATTTTACAACTTTGGTATGATTGTGGTAAGTATTCAGTCAAACGGGAGACCCATGAAATACAGTGGCAATGTTTGGGATAAAGATGCTCTAAAAAACCCAGAGACAGAATACGATCGCCTATTGGATTTTCTAAAAAACAAGCAAGATTTTGGCATGTTGTTTGTGCGCTGCTCGCCGCCAGAGGGGGAGCAAATTATTAAAAGAATCAGAGTAGACGCAGCGCATCAAAAAATTCAGGTATTAAATCTCGATCGCCCGATTGATGATTTTTATGAAATGTTTGTGGACAAGCCAGATTTGCATGAAGCAAATTTACTGTTTATCTCAGGCATAGAAGAGTTTTTAGAAAATAAGGTCGATGACCTAGACGATCGCGAGTTAGACGAAAAGTTAGCTCATCTTCCGCGTCCGCTTGCCCATTTGATTTTATTACAATCTAAACTTAGGGAAAAATTTTCGATTTGTTTTGTTTTTTTGCTGCCCTTATTTGCGCTCAAGTTTTTTATTGATAGCAATCCCGAACTTTTTGACGAAGCCGTTGAGGTGTTTGAATTCCCCACTGACATGGAATTAATGCGTCAAGAGGCTTTTTGCTGGGTCAGTGACGATCGCTATGAGACCTATGCCCTAATTAGCGAAGAAGAGCGCGATCGCAAATATGACGATCTCCAGAAACTAATTGCCGCTCAACCCTTAATTTCTGAGCGCCGCATTGAGCTATTGCTAGAGCAAGGTGGTTTATTAGTAGCTGGCAATCGTTGCCAAGAGGCGATCGCCAATTGCGATCTGGCTTTGCAGATTCGCGCCGATAATCATTTGGCTTGGTATAACCGTGCAGTAGCTCTAGATCTATCCAATCACCATGAAGAAGCCGTAGAAAACTATCGCCATGCGATCGCTTCTAAAGAAGACTTTTATGCGGCGTGGCACAATCTTGGCACTTCATTGAGCATGTTAGGACGTTACGAGGAAGCAATCGACAGCTACAACACGGCTCTCAAGTACAAGCCTGATTATTATTATTCCTATGGTGGAAAAGGCTTAGTTTGCGGCGTTCTCGGTAAATATGAAGAGGCGATCGATTATTGTGAAAAAGCCTTAGCGATCAAGCCAGATTATGTACAGGGTTGGTTTAGTCGCGCCTATGCCCTTGAGAGTATCGGAAATTATGAG